>JAFTHR010000253.1 GCA_017457345.1 Clostridia bacterium
GGGCGCGCCGCTAAAGGCGAAATTCCTGTCGACCGCACCACGAAAAAAGGATGTCCAACAGGGCATCCTTTTTTCGTTATACCGAAATCTCGACGGGAATTGAGTATGATAAGCAAATGTGCGTATTGATCGCTCTCAAAAAACGCCGTTTTGCGATAGAATTATTTTTTGAGCCCGTATTTGCCTTTATTTATCGTGCGTTTGGGTTTTACGGCTTCTTCCTTAGCGGAACGTATGTGCGGCAAAAAACACGCAAAAACAAGCTAAAAACAAAACAAAAACAGCCGAGATGCTTTCTCGGCTGTTTGCTATTTATTTTTCGTTTGTATTCGGCTTTTGCAGATCCTTTTCTTCGGGCTCTTTCGTTTGTTCTAATTTCTTACTGCCAAGATTTTCGGCAAAGAGAAGCGCTGCGGAGTAGAAGAACACAGGGCCGATATTGAAAAGGTGGCAATCTAGCAAACTCATAGCCAAAAGGCAGATAAGAGCGATAGCGATAAACGATTTTTCGATCGTGCGGTTTTTATAAAAGAGAAAGATTGTTTGAACGCGGTGTACGCCGTACGCCACAAGCCCAACAACGCCGCAAGAAGCCAGCAGTTGCACAACGGTGTTGTGCCAACGCGGCGGGAAGAAACTGCTAAACTGTTGCAGTTCCGAAAAATCCCAAGGGGCGAAGTCGCTAGGATAAAACGATTCACCAAAGAAAGGATATTTCGCAAAGACTTTAAAGCCTTCCTTATAAATGGTAAAGCGGTTGGAATCGTTAAACAAAAGCAAGAAATCTTCAAAGGAGTCAATTTCAGGAAGATGTTCTGGATTCAAAAGACCGGGGATGGACTCGAACAACCGCGTAAAAATCTGTTCGAAAATAAAGAATGCGACAAGGCAGGCGCCGATAACAGAAAGGGTGGCCACAAGGAAAACAACCCGTCGTTCGCTCTTAAAGCCCGCATAGATAAGGGAGAGCATAAACGCGATTGCCGCGCCGAGTATAGAGCCGCGAGAGCAGGTGAACACGGTAGCAACCACAAAGAACGAAGCAAGGAGCACGAACCAGTAGCCGTGTTTATGGGAAACGGCGAGATACCAAGCAAAAGGTATACCGAGCGCAATCATAGCGCCCACGTTATTATACATTCCCCAACCCGTGTAAATATGCGCGCGAAGGATGTTTCTTCCAACTACTTCGCCGTTTACAACGGTATCGACAATCACTTTTTGAGTGAGATAAACGTGCGCAAGTTGCCCGACTACGGTTAAGGAAACGATAACGGCAAACCACGCAAAAAAGCGTTTATTTACCTTATCCCATTGAATCGTTGCCGAGAACAGGAAATAGAGAAGGAACAAAGAAAGGAATTGCAAAAGGGAAAATAAAAGGTTTTTCCAAACGATTTCAGCGTAGTGAGCGCTACCGATCCCCGAAAGGCAATAAGCCGCGCCGAGCACCAAAAAACCGATTGTTAAGTAGCGTTTTTGGGTAAACAGTTTTTTAAAGCCCATATTTTTATCGGTGGCAATGCGGAGAATTAAGGCAATTACGGCAAGAGCCGCAAGAATTAAAATAGTAATTCCGCCTGCGCCGTAAAAAATGGAAGTTTCCGCTTTTCCTGGATTATTCCCCGCCGAAGGGGAGATATAGCAAAAGACGAATAACGGCAGGATAGGTAAGAAGTCTTCGCCAAATAAAGAGACGTAGAAAACGAAAAGAATCACCAATCCGTAAAAGAAGAGTTCCAAGGCAAACACGTAAGATAGGAGCGTGCAAAAGCCCAGCACGGCGAGAAACCAAGGCGACGCGCAAAATCCGTTTATTGCGCGCACGGGGTTAGACGTTCTTGCTGCGGCAAGCCAAGAGATGAAATTCGGTTTTTGAGTGCGATTCATAGGTGAGAATATCCGTTAAGTTATTTTTTTCTTAATTTAGAAAGCAAGTTTTTAAAAAACCCCAAAATAGTTTTATAATAGAGCGCGGCGTAGATAAGTAGTGCACCCGCGTATACGGCGCACCCGATCCAAAGGGAACAATATCTTGCGGCAAAGATAAATATCGCCGTCATAAAAAGTTCCACGATAAACGGCGCAACGCGCTTTTTTTGGATGATGCTACGCACAACGAGTTCGGAAGAGGCGGCGGCGAGCATAATGGTTGCAATTAAGCCGAATAAAATGAATTCAAGGCTACTGAACGCATACGCGCCGAGCAGGAATAAAACGATTCCCACGGCAACCGAACTCATATTGATAACGAGCATTAATTTTTCTTTTCGGTAAACTTTTAAATAATTATTCGTGAGTAGGTTGTTTTTGGAAGAGAACACGATAAGCGGCAACAAAATGCCAAGATAAACCAAACTCTCTGCGTAGTTTGGAAGCCACTTATTGAGTAGCCAACAACCCGGGAAATACGCGATTAACACCAAGAACAAAAGGGGCATTATCATATCCCGTATTTTTTCGAACAATTCAGGATACTCTTCTTCTTTCATCCGTTTTAAAGAAGGGAAGAGCACAACGCTAATCGCTGTGACGAAGGCAAGGAACAGGTTTGCCACGCTAAACGAAAAGGCGAGTTTGCCGAACACGAGTTCGTCCCAACGCCATTGAATTACCATTTTCGCGCCGCCTACGATAAGCATAGAAGAAAGGTTAGAAACCATTAAAAAAGCGCCGGAAGAAACGTTTGCCCAAGCCTCTTTCATTGTTTCTTTAAAGGATAATCCCCTACCCAGGTACAAGCCTTTATTAAAGAACGAAGCGGCGAATGAAGAGAGAAGTTCGCTTGCTAAATCCGCCAAGCAGAACCAGTAGAAATCGTGAAGACCAAACAGCAGGCAGGCAACGATAAGAAGTCCGTATAAAAGCCGTTGTGCAATTACGAGCGCGGCATACCCGTTGATGCGGTTCGTTAATTGAAAAGTGTACGAAGTATAGGCAAAATAATTTTTAATCACAATGCCTATGGAAACCAAAAACGCAACCAAAAGGTAATCGCCGCCGAGCAAGAAAGAAGATACGAGACAGGCTAAAACGGCAATCGTGCTCGTGCCTGCCATAAGAACGAGAAATTGCGAACGAAGGCGGGGTTTATCCAACTGGTCGAAGTCGTACTGCGAGTATCTTAAAACCAGCCCGTCCGTTAACCCAAAATGAAAGAGCCCTACGTACCCGTAATAGAGCAAAAACACCTGCCAGTAGGAGTACTCTAAATCGGGGATATATTTGGGTACGATAATCCCTACCACAAAACCGGCGAGCAGAGAAACTGCTTGCGCTAAAAGTGATAGAATTAAGTTTTTTGCGAGTTTCGTTTGTTTCATTTTAAAATCAAATAGTTATGCAGGAATTGATTTGTGCAATAACGCTTTCCAAGTTTTCTTCCGTTATTTGTTGTTTGCAACAAGCAGAATTTCTAATTTTTAAAGGGTCTACGTTCTCTAACGAAACGCTAGTGAGTTTTTCAATGATTTCTGCGGAGAAACGATAGCGGAGCAATTTATTATAGCCACCTACAACGGCGTAGGGGGGGACGTCTTTACTAATCACGCTTCCAGCGGCAATCACAGCCCCTTTGCCGATACGCACGCCCGAAAGGATCATTGCGCCGTAGCCGATCCACACGTCGTCTTCCAACACGATTTCACCTTTGGAAAAAGCGTCTACTTCTTTTTCTCCGTAATAGGCAACGAACGGGAAGGTGGAAAAACGCTTATAATCGTGTTCACCGCTCAAAATAAAATGCACGTTTTCGGCAATGGAGCAGTAGTTTCCAATGGTCAGTTTTTCGTTTTGCGCCTTATAAGCGTGTACGGTTAAAGCGCCGTACGTTTCCTTTCCCACGCTAACTTTTTCCATCGGGAAAAGGTTTTCGGCGCGTGTGTGGTTGTGGCGATTATGCGCCTTCCATTTGGCTTTGAAAAACGCTAGTTTCCACGTGCGTTTCACGTTCGCCAAAAGATTTTTTATAAAATAAAGCAAAGTCAATAACGTTTTTTTCAACTTTTTACTCCTAAACTTTATCGTCGCCAAAAAAGTAAATTATTTTTTAATGCCCAAAGCAAAGGCAACGCGTTTTAATTTTTGTTTCAAACATTTTTTGGGAAGACATAAAAATACGGCACGGTCAAACGATTTCCCTTTCGCAATCAAAGCAAAAAACTTTTCACGGTTTTTCGGTTTTTGCGAAGGGTGATTTAATTGCCCGTTGTGCTCTAACGCCGATTCTAAATCTACGTCTAAAAGGGTTAAATCACAACGGGAAAGAAGTTCTTTTCCGCGCTCCGTGTTGCAAGCGATTAACGAAACGCCCTTTCTTTGTTCTTGTTTTTCAAGCGAACTCCCCCAGGAATCCCCTAAAGTGATATCCCCAACGCGGTTCGTTTGCGCGTACTTGCAAGCATAGCAGTTCTCCGTAAAAAACAATCCCGATAAAAAGCCGAGAGAGTATTTGTCCGTTTCACCTTTGAGCGGTTTTAATCCTTTGGCGGATACGTTGTACGAGTGGCTGTTTCGAAAGGCAACGTCGTTTAAATCGTTCAAAGATTTTTGTTGTTGGGATAAGAATAGTTCCAAAGTTTTCGGCGCGGGCGTGCCGTGGCAAATGAGATCCACGCACGTTAGCGTTTGTTGCAACGCCGCGGGCAAAAAGGTTTGCAGTCCGCCCACTTGGCAGGGCAAACCGATAAAGAGCACGTTCCGTTTTTCCTTTAAGTAGTGTTCTATTTTTTTGTATACGCCTAAGGGATTGCTCTTCACGTATTTCGAGCCTTTAAAGGCGGGCAATTCTTCCCCTTTTTCCGCAAAGGAGAAACCGAAAACGCCGTTTTTAAAAGCACAGGAACAAACCACGCCCCCTTCGGCTAAAAATTGTTCGATAAGCGCCGAGGCAATCCCGCCGGAGGTGGAGGCTTTCCGCATTTCTTGGTTGTTCACCCAACCCTGTTTCCAAACGAGCGGGGTAAAAAACTGCGGCGCATGATTGTTTTGGCATTTACGAAAGCAAGCGTTGCAATGAATACATTTTTCTTCGTCTATCACGGCGTTATACGCTTGGACGTCTTCGTGCACGGAAACGGCTTGCACGGGGCAAATTTCCACGCACGCCATACAACCCACGCAGGAGTTTTTAGCGCAAACAGTTTTCATTGATTATTTCTCCAGTTTTTCGAGATTTTTCGATAACGTGTTCAAACTATCCATCCTAGCCTTTTCAAGAATAGAGTTCACCTTTTCGTAGTCAATCGGCGTGGTTGCAATTTCAAGCGGGGCGGCCTCGTTATGAGCGAACGCGCGATCGGACAAGCCGACGAGCGAGAGCAAATCGGTAATTCGCTCGTGGGTGGTGGGGGGCAACACGTCTACGAACTGTCTATTAAAAATTAAGGAAAACACGGTAGCATGGAAGGAATCGGTGACCACGCATTGCGCGTTTTTAAAGATAGACAAAACCTTTTTTGGATCGGCAAGCAGTTTGCAATGCCCTTGTTTTAACAAATCGTAAATAGAAGTGGAAACGCGAATCATTTTCCAGCCCTTTTCTTTGGCAAGGTTTTTTGCGTATCGTTCTAGCGTTTTGTTTCTGCGCAAATGATACACGAGAAGATAGGGTTTTTCTTTGATTTCCACGTTCGCAAATTCCTGCCAAAAAGCAGGGTTTACGGTTAACGTGGGATCCAACACGTGCTCGGCAGGGTAAGGCGTGTGGGTTAAAATAAGTTCCACGCCGCTTTGTTCGCGCACGGTGATAAAGGAAAACTTTTTGAGTTGCTCGTTTAAAGAAGCAAAGTACTCGCTAGGAAAATCCGTTCTGCCAAAACTAGAAGAATAGGCAAAGCATACGTCTCCTTCTTTTGCAAAATTTAGGAAATAGTTAGAATCTATCGTTTTTTCGTCGGAAATATATCCCCACAACTGGTCGCTTCCGGAGCAAAGGTAAGAATTTGAAAAATCGTACTCACGCAATTCTTTGGTAGAAGAAAGGCGCTTGGTCATTTTCAAGTACTTGTTTCGAAAAGAATGAAATTTTGCTCTTTTTAAAATTTGGTCAGGCAATTTGGCAAGCCAAAAAATCACGCGCTTTATAGGGTTTTTAGAAAACTTTTTTGCAAAGTGCGTATTTTGTGGGAGCAACGTTTCCGTGGTTGAAACGTAGTCGATAATAGTTGACTCATAACCAAAATCTTCAAAAATTTTTATACTAGAAATAGATTGTAAAAGCGAGCCGTAATTTGGGATAAAATGGCGAGTGATAATGTGAACGTTTTTCATAATTAACCTTTATAAAGAAGTGAGTTTAAATCCTTTAAATAGGATTTTATCGATTGATAATAACCTACGTTTACGCACAGGGCGATCCATTTCCAAATACTAGGATTTTCGTATAACGCAATGCGCTTTTCGTTCCATTTTGAAACCTTGTCAAGCGTTGCCGCGCTCTTTTTAGAAAGGGGAAGTGCGCGCAGCGCTTCAATGCAATCCCGATACATAGATAAAATCTTTTTTTGCGAGTTCCGTTCGGCGGCGGAAATACGTCCGTTTTGATTTGAACTTGCGTTCGAAGAGTGCCTACGGAATAAGATGGACGAATAATCAATGCGGTATAGCGTGCCTTTTAAAGCGGCGGTGCGCCACAGGATTGCGTCGTGTGCGAAATGCGGTTGCCAGCAGGCGAAGAAATCAGGGAGCGCTTCTTTTTTTAAGGCAAACGCACAACCAGGGCGCGCACAATGCAAAAGTTTTTTATCGGTGGGCAACGGTGAAACGGTTTTCGTTCCTTCCGTTTCCACTTCAATTCCGTGGTCGATTGAGCCGTCCATATAAAAAGGCGTGTAATCGCTAACCAAAACTTCAATTTCGGGGTTTTGTAAAAGAGCGCGCGTCATCACCGCAAGTTTATCGCTCATCCAAATATCGTCTTGATCGGCAAGGAAAATTACGTCCCCAGAAGCCTGTTCTAAGCAGTTCTTGAAATTGACTCTCCACCCCGCGTTTTTCTCATTCACGCGGATATCCCAGCGGATTTGCGGGTGCGCCGTTTTGTATTCGTTTAAAATAGCAACCGTGCCGTCGGTGGAAGCGTCGTCAAAAACGATAATTTCGCTAGGCAGTTTCGTTTGATTTACAATAGAATCAAGTTGCTCACGGAGATATTGTTCCCCGTTATAAGTGCACATACAAAGAGAGACGTTTACGGTTTCAGGAATAGGCTCGTTCTCTTTTTCCGCAAGAGCGGTGCGTTCCGCTTTGGTAAGTTTTTTAGGAAGCGCGCAACCGATCCCGAATAAGAACCAAACGAAGGTATCCGACCAAGGACTAAACAAGTTCGGCTCAATCAGTCCGTGTAAGAACGTGAGTGCGTACAGGGAGAGCAGGGTGTGCCTTGCGCGGGCTTGCCTAATTTTAAGTAATTGCCAAAGGACAACAACCATCAAGCCAAAATAAAGGATCGTGCCGATAGTCCCCGTTTGTACGAGAGATTCTAAAACGAAGTTATGCGCACGGATTGCATCAAACGCATTGTAAGCGAAAGCACTTCTACCAAGCCAAGGATGTTGAGCAATGAGAACGAATACGTCCTTATAAACCTTGATACGGTTTCCGGCGAGCGATTCGAAAGAGAAGCGGCTAATAAACGGATAGAACGCATCCCATTTAACCGCAACAACGATTGCACCAACGATAAGAACGCCAGAGAAAGAAAGGATGTGCCAGAGTTTTAATTTACGCTTTTTGATGAACAAAACCCCTTCGATAAAATAGTAGATCGCCAAAACGATCAGCGCCGAACGGGAGTTGGTAAAAAAGACGGCGGCAATAATGACTGCGTTATAAGGAATTAAAAGTTTTTTCGACTTATTGCGAAAGAAAACGTTGGTCAGTACCATAAAAACGATAAGGTACAAAGCCAAATAGTTCGTTTGACCGAACGGTAATTTCATCCAGTATTTTAAAGCGCTCAAACTTTGCACTTTAGGAAGTTTTATGGCAACGATTAAGAAAATCTCAAAGGAAAGGATTAAGGAAGCCGCGGTCAAAATCGGGATAATTCGTTTCAAATCCCCTTTATAGCCGTAGCCCAAATAAAAGGCGAAACAGGTGATAAAAACGGCGCTTGCCGTTCCCCAGTTAAACGTTCCAGAAAGGTACAAAACGGGGATAAAATAAAAGGGAATCCGTGCCAAAAAGAGTGGAAGAAACTTATCCACCTGCAAGGTTCGGGTTGCAAGCACCACAATAAAGGTAATGAGCGAAATGATGAGCAAGGGAAGGACGGGATTCACGGCAATATACGGGCCAAAGAGCGAATCTACGTACGCATTGCTTACGTCGGAAGGATTAAAAAGAAAAAGCCAGCAAAAAAAGAACAAGCAGAAAAAGATTTCCACTAAAAGAGAGTTGGCGAATTGTTTTTCTTTTGGTTTTAATAAGCCTTCGGCTGTTTTTTTGAAAAAGTTATCCTTCATTGCAATAATTCCTTATAGATATTTACCGCGTTTTGAATATAAGTTTTCTTGGAGTATTTCTCTTGGTCGAACGAGCTGAAAATCTCTTCTGAAACAGGCTTTATATCCATTGCTTTTGCTTCTTGAATTTTTTGCGTTAAAGCGGGAACGCTAGTGCCGTCGTATAAAAACTCTGCGGAAACGTATTCGCTTGCCGCACTTAAATTAGAGCAGATAACGGGCACGCCGTACGCCATCATTTCCAAAGGGGTTAAACCCATTGTTTCGTAGCAAATAGAAGGGAATACCAGGCAGCGGGTTTTCTCCAAATAGGGGAGCATATCCGCTTTGTTTTTCCAACCCACGAATTCGATATTCGGGTATGCTTTTTCCAGTTCTTCTTTGAGTACGCCTTGCCCTATCACCACGGCTTTTACTTGTGCTTTGGTGGCGGCTTCGCAAAACAGCCGCACGCCTTTCACTTCCGTCAGTCCGCCGATAAAGAGAAAGGTATTGTTGTTTTCGCAAGGAATACGGAAACGATCTTTTTCGAAATTGACTAAATTCGTTAAGAAAAAGCGTTTATTTTCTGCAATTTTATCGTACCGTTTTAAAAACTCCCGTTTGGAGAATTCGGAGATAAACGCATACGAAAGGTTATTGCATTTTCTAAGAACGGCGTTTTGCTTTCGTTGCCGCGCAACGCGGAATAGTTTTTGTGGATAACTTCTCGCGTCGCAGTTGCAAGCAAGGCAAGAAAGAGACATAGGCTTTTTCTCGCAGATGGTGCGTTTGGGATAATTGAACAAACCGCCGTTCGGGCAAACTAGGAAATAATCGTGCACCGTTAAAAGCACGGGAAAGTTTTTCTTTTTCGCGGCGGCAAACACGCTAGAAGAAAGCCCTTTCGTCCACGTGTGCGCGTGGATAACCGTTTCGGTTCTATCCAAGCCGCTTAAAAGTTCTAAAAAAGCCTTCTTGGCTTTTCTATTATAAATGCCTTGAAGTGCACCTTTTAATTTACTCTTTGCATTCAAAATATCCGTTTGGTGCAAACACGTCACTTCCACGCCGCTATTTATCAAAGTTTCGGACACAGGCCCTACGGCGCAAAAGAACAATACGCGAAAACCACGCTCTTTTAAAGCGAGAGCCGTTTCGTGCGCAACTCTACCTGCGCCCCCTTCAATGTAGCCGTAGTCGGATAAAATAACAACGTTTTTAACCATTACGGGCTCTCCTTTTTAAAGATTTTTTACCTTTTTTCATACCCAAAAACCGAGCAAGCATATCGGGGATAAACCGCACGAGCACGGGGATATTAAAGGAGAATAACGCCTTTTTGAACACGTAAAGCGCAAGGCTTAACCCGGAGTTCGTGGCTTTATATCCGTCGAATTCAGGGTGCTCGGCAAACCAAATTCCCGTTTGAAAGTACCGCTCGTATAATTGTTTCAAGGTGTAGCGGTGGGCGTGTTCGGCAACCGCTTCGGCAACGTACGCCTTTTTATAACCTGCGTCAATCACCTTTTTTGCGTAGAACATATCTTCGCTCATCATCATATGTTCGCCGTACCCGCCTAAGGATAAGAAAGTGGGGCGGTAATACGCGGCGAACGCGTCGGAAGAAAAGAACGCCGAAAGTTGCAATTTTGCCACGTCTTCTTGCCCGACTACGTGGCTTTCCGTACCGTAATTTTTATTGCGAATATAGTGCTCTATATTCTTCTTTTTACAAATTTGTCTGCCGTAGGCATAAGCAACTTCTTCGTTTACGGCGCTTGCAAGTTTTTCAAGCGCGTCGTCGTTTTCCAAAACCACGTCCTGCGAGATCGTAATCACAACGTCGCTTTCGCAGTACTCCTTTATCGCTTTTTCGCGCGTTAAACTATGGGAGAAATCCTCTTTCCCCACAAGAAAATACGCGCAATTAGCCGCTTTGATCTTTTCAACCGTTTCGTTGCTATCTTCGCATACGGTCACGGGGAAAACGATTTTTTGAATTTCAACGCCCGTTTGAGCGTTTAGGCGGGCTAAAAACCCGTCGATTACAGTTGCCGCTTGATAGAGCGGACATACAACGTCGATTTTCATTAGAATTTAAAAGTATCCTTTAATCCAGACCATTTTTGGTCTTTTTCACTTAAATTGAGTGGTGTGCCGTCTTGTAAAGTATAGCCGTTTGCGGAAGCCGAACCGTTATATTTCCCAACCACTTGCGGCCACTCGATCCCTATGCTAGGATCGTTCCAGGCCAAACCGCCTTCGTCGCCAGGGTGATAAAAATCGGTCACTTTATAGCAAAATTCCGCCCTTTCGGAAAGGACTAAAAAGCCGTGCGCAAACCCTTCGGAAATGTAGAATTGCTTTTTATTTTCTTCGGAGAGTTCCACGCCGAACCATTTGCCGTACGTGGGGCTACCTGCGCGAAGGTCAACGGCTACGTCGAACACCGTACCTTTAATCACGCGAACGAGTTTGCCTTGGGGGTATTGTTTTTGGAAGTGCAGACCGCGGAGCACGCCTTTCACGCTCATAGACTGGTTGTCCTGCACGAACACCATATTCAAGCCTGCTTCTTGCATATCCCGTTGGCTGTACGTTTCCATAAAATAACCGCGGCTATCCCCGTGCACGGTGGGTTCAATGATATATAATCCTTCGATAGGTGCTTTCGTAACGTTAATTTGTCCCATTTTTCAATCCTTTATTTCCAAGAGATATCTGCCGAGCGCATTTTGCCAACTAGGCAGGCGTTCAAATCCTTTTTCCGTGAGTTTTTTCTTTTCTAATCGGCTATTGAACGGGCGTTTGGCTTGCGATACGCCGTATTCCGCCGTGGTGACGGGGAGAACGTTCACCTTCTTTCCCGCTTGGCGGAAAATTTCACAAGCAAATTCGTGCCAAGAAATATACCCGCCTTCGTTGCTTGCGTGGTAATAGCCGTATCGTTCCGTTTCCACCATATCAACGAGCAGTTTCGCTAAATCGAACGTGTACGTGGGCGTACCGATTTGATCGCATACCACGCGCAACGTTTCGTACTTTTCGGAGAGTTTGAGCATGGTTTTAATAAAGTTGTTTCCGTTTTTCCCAAACACCCAAGAAATCCGCACGATAAAGTATTTTTCGAGCGTTTCCGCCACGAATTTTTCCCCTGCCAACTTGCTCGTTCCGTAATAGTTGAGCGGAGCATACTCCTTGCAGTCTGGATCCCAAGGCGTTTCGCCATCGCCGCTAAATACGTAGTCGGTGCTGATATAAATCATTTTAGCGTTTAAGGTGCGGCAGGCTTCGGCAATGTATTTCGTGCCAAGCGCGTTGATGGCGTACACCTTTTGCGCGTTTGCTTCGTCTTCGGCGTTATCAACCGCCGTCCAAGCGGCGCAATGGATAACGGCTTCCGGCGCAACGTCGTTTAGCGTTTTTTGAACCGCCGCCTCGTCGGTGATGTCCAGTTCTTCAATATCTACGCCGATTGCGGTGTGTCCGCGTTTTGTAAGTTCGTTTACAACGTCGAACCCAAGTTGTCCTTTAACGCCCGTCACAAGTACTTTCATAATGGCTTCCTTTTTCGTTTATTTTTGCGATTTTTTCAGGCGTTCGCCGTACATTTTTTCAAAGTAGTGCACGTATTCGCCGGAAACGATTTTTTCCCACCAGTCCTTGTTCGAAAGATACCAAGCGATCGTTTTTTGGATGCCTTCGGCAAACATTGTTTCGGGCAACCAACCAAGTTCGTTATGGATTTTCGTGGGATCGATAGCGTAGCGCATATCGTGCCCTTTTCGGTCGGCAACGTAGGTGATTAAATCTTCGCTCTTGCCAAGGGCTTTAATGATGATTTTTACGATATCGATATTCCGCATTTCGTTGTGCCCGCCGATATTGTACACTTCGCCCACTTTCCCTTGGCGGATGATTAAATCAATGGCTTTACAATGGTCTTCCACGTACAACCAGTCGCGCACGTTCAAGCCTTCGCCGTATACGGGCAACGGCTTATTCGCAAGAGCGTTTGCGATCATAAGCGGAATGAGTTTTTCGGGGAATTGATAGGGCCCGTAGTTATTCGAGCAACGGCTAATCGTGGTGGGAAGCCCGAACGTTCTATGGTACGCGTTCACGAGCAAATCTGCCCCTGCCTTGGAAGAAGAGTAGGGGGAACTCGTTTTGAGCGGCGTTGTTTCCGTGAATAATAAGTCCGGTCTGTCGAGCGGTAAATCGCCGTATACTTCGTCGGTAGAAACTTGGTGATAGCGCTTCACTTTATATTCCCTAGAAGCATCCATAAGCACTTGCGTACCAACGATATTCGTTTGCAAGAACACGCCGGGATTTTCAATGGAACGGTCCACGTGGCTTTCCGCTGCAAAGTTTACAACGATATCGGGGCGTTCCTCCTTAAAAATGGCAAAGACCGCTTCGCGATCGCAAATATCGATCTTTTCGAAACGGAAATTAGGGGATTGCATTGCCTTGTCCAGAGTGTGCAAATTGCCTGCATAGGTCAGTTTATCAATGCAGACAATTCGATCTTCCGGGTGCTTTTCAAGTTGTAAATAAACGAAGTTAGCGCCGATAAACCCTGCGCCCCCCGTCACTAAAATGGTAGACATAAAAAACTCCTTTTGATGATGGTGATTACATCAGTTTTCTCGGTGTGTTAGAATAGCGGATTTTGCCGTTGGCAACCTTTCTAAGATAATCGCCGTATGCGTTTTTA
>JAFTHR010000254.1 GCA_017457345.1 Clostridia bacterium
CGTGGATGGAACGCAAGTACATACCATATCACTTTTAAACGACGCGAATTCCGAAACGGATATGTGGAGTAGATTAGGCGATGCGCACGGTCAAGGCGGATTTGCCGTTATCGCGAACGGCGTGACGATTGATATCACGTCCTTTAAAGTGACGGATGCTATTCGAAGAGCCGACGAACACGGCTACGCGGCAGACCTTTCGAGCGGCTTGCCCACCGAGTGGACGTTAGATACTAAGTCCGCCGTTTCGGAAACCACGTTAACGAGCGGTGCAGGCGTTGTATCGTTAGGGCACTCCGGTGCAGGTTCGATTAATCAATACTACGGCGCAAAACTCGATTTCGACGTTGGGAACTATACCGACTTTATCGTGGAAATCACTTTTGAAATGGCTTCTGCCGTTGATTCTTCGCGTTGGGTTGGTTTAATGTACCACACCCAAAAAGATGCAGACGGATATACTTCCGGGTATATGCAAAACTATCGCCAAAACAGCAGAACGGCAAGTTCGGTTGTCGTAGGCGGTGCAAGCGGCGTATCCTTTAACGATTTTAACGATAGAGCAGCGGACGCCACCGATTCTTTGGATACCCTTGACGCAGGCGAACAACACACTATGCGTATTTGGACGAACGGCAGTTTGGTCTATACGTATATGGACGACTATCCTACGAAAGATTACGGCTACGATATGTATAATTCGAGCGTTGCTGAGTCAACCCCCGTTGCCTTGCTCGGCGGTAAGCAATTGAACGGTAGTTTCTCGTTTATCGTGAACAAATCTTCGGTAAACATCACGGGGCTTACCGTTTCGGGTACGAAAACGCCGGATGAAGTTGGGGCAATGAAAACGACCGATTATACCGATTTGCCTTTCTCGCCGACCGTTGTTTTAGACGTTGATTCGCAAGAAGATATGTCAACGGCAAAGAGTTTGAATACCGATAGTGCTATTTACACGATTGACGGCAATGCAAACGTTATCGGGGAAGACGGTCAAACGATCACGTCTCTTTCAACGGCGCTCTATGAAACGAAATACACCTCCCTTCCTATCGTTCGCGTGGAATCTTCGGAAGCGGCGGATGCGTTTGAAAGATATTTGCAAAGTTCAGGGACTACCGATATTGCAATTATGTCTAGCAACTATGCAATTTTAAAAGACTTCCGCAAAAACACCACGGTTGGGAAGAGTATTCGCGGTATTTTAGACTGGTCGGCAAGCGAACTCACCACGCGTGCACAATGGCAAGAAGTTGTGCAAAAAACGAACGAAGCCTGGGCGCACGTTGCCGTATTAAACGAAAAGAGCGCTTCGCGGGAAGCGGTGGAATACATCCAAGGCAGATTAAAGACCGTTTGGGTTGTTCAAAAGGAATTTTCCACGTTCAATACCGCATCCTTAATTTCTACGGGTGCATACGGGATTATCACGGATAACGCAAAAGGCGTGAACGATACGTTCTCTTTGTATAAAGACGATTTGAATTCGCTCGTTCGTGCGCCTATGAACGTTGCGCACCGCGGCGTGTCCTACGCAACGGAAAACTCCCTTTACGGCTATCAATGTGCATATAACGACGGTGCGGTTTATTTTGAAATCGATACCTACATAACGAGCGACGGGCACGTGGTGCTTATGCACAACCAAACGATTGATGCAACCACAACGTGCGATATTGCTGGACAGTACGTTGAAGATATGACGTATGCGCAACTTTCGCAGTACCGCATTGATACCACGGTAGACGGGCAAAAAATTGCGCAAACGCAACCGATCCCCAAACTTGCAGATTTATTTAGTTATTTCCAAGATAAAGATATCGTGTACGCGTTCGAAATTAAAACGCCTGCAAAAACGGAAAACTATGCTAGAATCGTATCGGCAATCCGTAAGATTATTGAAGAGTATAACTTGTGGGATCAGATCTTCTTCATTACGTTCAGTAGCGATATTTTAGTGGAATTGCGCGAACAAATTCCCGAACTTCCCACGGCGCATTTAAGAGATCAATCGAACGAAACGTGTTGTCAACTCAACTGCGTGGAAGACTTGTCGGGCGGCTCTCGTGCCCATACCGATTACGTGAAAGACCGCGGCTATATGAGTTATTGTTGGACGTATTACGCGAATAACACCGACGACGCGTACGTATACTACGGTTCTTACGGTATCACCACGAACTACGCGCAAACGCTCACGGAGAACGCCCGTTTCTTAGACGAAGTTGCAAGAACTTCTACAAGTTCGGCAGATTACGTGGCAAGTTTAGATGATTTGGAAACGAGTGGCTACGCCATGCAGTTCCGTTCGGAAAACCGTGTGACGCCCGTTTATACGCCGGTCAACGCCGCGCTGCACACCTATGAAAAGAAAGACGGCTACATCAACGCCATTTTCAAGGCAACGGCGCAAACGAAAGCGGAAGGAATTTCGTACACCTTGTATTCTAAACCCGTTCGGTTTATCGACGCGGACTATTATATGTCCGTTTCCGAATTGAACGCGCTTTACGGAAAATCGGTAGACGAGTTAACGCTTGCCGATATTCCCGTGCTCGAAGCTTCTAAACTTTCCTATTCGTTATTAACGGAAGAAGAACAAGGGCAAGTAGTGGGCACGGCAGATCAAAAGATTGCGGCAATTCAAGATAAATACGTAAACCGCACCGTTTCCGTCACGTTTGATAGCGCAAAAGGTTCGGTGACGGGTGTTGAAGCGGGTACAACCTATTCGAAAGGTCAAAAACTTTCGGTCACGATCACCGCAAACGAAGGGTTCTACATTTCTTCCGTCACCGTGAACGGTTCGGCGGTATTCGTAAAGAACAGAGAAACGTTCACCACGAACTTACTAGTTGCGGATAACTCTTCTATCGTTGTTGTATTCGCGGAAGAAGAAGATATTATTCCCGAACCGGAGAATCCACCCGCACCTGAAGAAAGCGAATCTTCGAGCAGTTCGTCTAGCAGCAGTTCTAAGAGTTCTTCTTCCGAGAGTTCTTCTTCCAAGAGTTCTTCAAAAAAATCGAGCAGTAAATCTTCTTCGTCTTCTTCGAACGCAAGCGGATGTGGCTCGGCTCTTACGGGTGGCGTTGCTATTATGGGCACGCTAGTTGCAGGGGCGTTTATCACCCTTCTTTCCAAAAAGAAGAAGAACTAAGTTTTAAACGGCATAACCGTTTTGGGGAAATCAAAATAACGCCGCAGGTATCCCTGCGGCGTTAAGGTGTTAAATATATGTTTAAAAACGTTAAAAAATCTTTAGTAGCAATCGGTGCGGCGTTCTGTATGCTCCTTACGGCGGGTGTTGCATTGCTTGTAAAACAACCTGCGGAAACGGTTTCTGCGGCAACGGAAACGGTTTCTTATAACGCCGATTTTTCGAATGGCGTACCTTCCGACTGGCGTTTATACGCTCGTTCCGCAACAACTTCGGCGGTAGAAGACACGCCGGGAGATAGCGTGCTTACCGCGGGGAATACCGATCGTTATCCTGGCGGGAATAAGTATTACGGAACGGTTTATCGCGCTGCACAAACAATGGGCGAAGTTAGTGACTTTACCTTAGAAATGAAGTTTAAGGTGAAAGCAAACGCTGAAGACGACGGCGGTTGGATCGGGCTTTTATATCGCACCAAGACCACGTGGCACGGTAAACTTACGGGCTATGGTATGTCTTACCGCCCTATTCAAGGCAGAAGCTACGAAGTTGCGCCTAGTTTCGTATCCGAAGATGATTACCAGTCTGAAACTGCCGTTGTGTTTAACGACGGTACGAGTTTGTATACTTATACAGACGGTTCGGCTATTCCTAAAGTAAAGTCTGGTGACGGCGTTGAACATAGTATGAAGGTTGTTGTGTCTGGTACAACGGCGTGGCATTATATCGACGGTGCGCTTGTAGAAGAAATTTCTCTTGCCGACGATCCGAACGACGCAACGGACGTATTCTCTCGCCTTGGTGGATACCACGCATCTGGTGGATTTGATCTTGTGATTGCGGGATTAACGCTGGATATCACTTCGTATACGATTACGAACGCCGTTCGTGATGCTGCAACGGAAAGCTACGTGGCGGATTTTAGCGACTTTAACTACGAAGGCTTGCCGGACGACTGGACGCTCGACGAATATGCGGATATTGATAGCACTACGATTACGCCGAACGTAGAGAATAAACACGTAAACGTTTCGGCAGGGACGGGCGATTATGATTGTTTGCATTCTAGATATTATAGTTCAAAAATAGACCTTAATATCGGGCATTATTCGGATTTCGTGTTTGAAATGTCGTTCAAACTTACCTATACTCCTAACCCTAGCCGTTGGCTTGGCGTTATGTATCACACGCAAACGGACGAAAACGGGCGTTCGCAAGGCTTTTTACAAGGCTATCGAATGAGCGCTGAGTTTCAGTCTTCGGTGATAACTAGCACTTCGAGCGGGGCGAGTTTTGCGGACTTTAATGCCGTCACGGCTGCCGTAGCAACGGGAAGAAATCTTGATACGATTGACGTGGGTGAAACGCACACCTTGCGTATTTGGGCAAATGGCGATCGCGTTTTCTCGTATATGGACGATAGAAACTTGTCCGATTTCTCCATTGCGGAAAAACAACCTGAATGGACGGAAGGTGGTTTCTCCATCCTTGTAAATAAATCGGCAATTGACATCACGCGCGTGGTTGTTTCCGGTACGCAAACAAAATCGCCAGAAGAAGCGCCGCTTGTGACGGACTTGGAGTTCGCCCCCACCGTGGTGTTAGACGTTGATTCTGCGGCGGATTTGCAGGCGGTTGCTAATGGTAAAGCGGAAAGTGCTATTTTAACGATTGATAAAAACTTGAACGTGTTAGCAGCCGATCAAAGCGTTATCACCACGTTGCCAAACGCCCTTTCTACCCTTAACACGGCTAGTACGCTTCCCATTGTTCGAATTAACGGCAATAAGGATAACACCGTAAATAAGGACGTTAAGTGCAACGATAGCGATATATCAGATGGCGTTGCGATTGAAGATCGCTTGTACGCGTATTTGAATAACGACCATAAAGCGGTTGCGGATGCGTTTATCGAATACATAACCACAAACGCGCTGACGGATATTTCCGTTCTTTCAAACGACAAGGTGCTCCTTTACTATATTCGTCGCGGTGGTACAAGATCGCTTGAATCCACACCGTATGGCCGTCAAATCCGCGGTATATTAGACTGGACGGCACACGATTTAACGAAAGCAGACTGGCAATACGTGCTCCAAACCACGAATATGTCCTGGGCACACGTAGCGCTTTTAAATCAGGAAAGTGCCACGCGGGATGCGGTTGAGTTCCTTCAAGGTAGATTAAAAACCGTTTGGGTGGAACAATCGGCGGATACGCAATTTAACGTGGTGGAACTCGTTTCTTCGGGTTGCTACGGGATCGTAACAGACAATGCAAACACGGTGCATAGCGCGTACCGCTTATACGAAAAGGATTTAAAATCGCTCGTTCGTGCGCCTATGAACATTGCGCACCGCGGGGTGTCCTATGCAACGGAAAACTCCCTTTATGGTTATCAATGCGCGTATGCAGACGGTGCGGTTTACTTTGAAATTGATACCTACCTAACGCGCGACAAGCACGTGGTGCTAATGCACAACCAAACGATTGATGCAACCACAACGTGCGATATTGCTGGACAGTACGTTAAAGATATGTCGTACGCAGAGCTTTCGCAGTACCGCATTGATACCACGGTAGACGGACAAAAAATCGCGCAAACGCAACCGATTCCCAAACTTGAAGATTTATTCAATTATTTCTGGGATAAAGATATCGTTTATGCGTTTGAAATTAAGGATAGCAATACAGAAATTGTGTATAGAATCCGTGACTTAATCGAAGCGCATGACGCGAAGTATAAAGGAAGAGAAGGCTACGTTAGTATTTGGGACCAGATTTTCTTTATCACCTTCCAAACTGAAAGCAATCCAAATAATCCCGGTAAAATTTTGGAAACCCTTCGCGACGTGATCCCCGAAATTCCTAGCGCATATTTAAACGATACGTCAAGTGAAGAGTGTAGTAGGCTCAACTGCGTGAAAGACGTAAGCGGTGGTTCTCGCGCTCTTACCGAGAATTCGAAATTGCGCGGATATATGAGTTATTGCTGGACGTATTACACCTGGAATACGGATGATGCGTACACCTATTACGGCTCTTACGGCATCACCACGAACTACGCCGAAACGCTCACGAAAAACGCTCGTCATTTAAATCCTAGCGCGAGCGGTGGGTATATCTCCGGGGTGGAAGATTTAGCATCTTACCCTATGTACTTTGAATCGGAAAACCGAGTGACGCATGCTTTAACACCGGCAACGAACGCGGTGTTGCACGCCACGGAAAGCGGAGACGGGTACGTTAAAGCGGTGTATAAAGCGGTTGCGAATACCTACGTAGAAAAACACGCCTACACCCTTTATTCGGAGTCTATTCCGTTCTGGCAGGTATCGGTTGTAAACGACGGCGCGAAAGGTACGGTTAGCGGCGTTGAAAGCGGTAAGTATTATCAAAACGGTACGGCGCTTGATTTAAGCCTTGCGGCTACGGCGGAGAATTCTCGAATTAAATCGTATACCTTAAACGGTGAAACGATAAACGTAGGCGAAAAAACGGCAACAGTTTCTTTAAACGTTTCGTCCGTCACGTCTTTAAGCGTTTAGTATGAAAGTGCCTATCCCGTGTCTATTACGAACGATAGCGCCAAGGGTACGGTAAGCACTTTCACGGCGAACGGCGAATATGAAGCGGGCGAGCATACCTTTACCGTTACGCCTGCCGAGTATCAACGGGTAGAGAGCGTTAAGTTTAACGGCGTTGCGCTCACGGCAGTTGGCGGCGTGTATACGGCAACGGTTGTACCCGGGCAAAACACGCTCGTTGTTGAGTACCAACAAACGGCAACCGTTTCCTATCAAACGGGCAACTACACGGTGAGTGAGTTGTCGGCAACGAACGTAGATGCAGGTGATGCGGTCACCTTTAAGGTGTCTACCACTAGCGAATATCGTTTAGTGGCAGTCAAAGCAAACGGCGTTGCGCTCACAGCGAACGGATCGGGCACTTATTCGTTCAATGCGGTAGGCGGCCAAGATAACGTTATCACCGTAGAAGTAGAACGCAAATATAAAGTAAGCGTTGTAAGTGCAAACGGTACGGTATCGGGCTATGACGCGAACAAGTATTATGCGGTTGGTGACGTACTTACCTTAACGGTAACGCCGAACGAAAGCTGGAGAGTAGACGGCTATCAAGTAAACGGCGGCTCGAAAGTATCTTCGGGTGAAACGTTTGAATATATCGTTTTGGCAGGCGAAAATAGTATCACGATTTCTTACGTTGCAACGTCTGATTTAGCAATTAGCACTTCGGCGGGAATTGCGGTAGGAAACGTATCTGTTGGTACGTTCGATGCTGGCACGGTGATTACTTTCACGGTGACGGTTGATAGCGGCTACCGTTTAGGTGGTGTGACGATTACCAAGAACGGCCAAGAAATTACGCCCACGGTGAATAACGGTCAATACTCCTTCAGCATAGAAGGCGGCAAGGACTATTTGATTAGCGTGACGAGCGTAAAACAATGGACGGTGACGGTTGCGCAAGTAAACGCAACGGGTACGGTAAGCGGCGTTGTAAACGGTCAAAAGTGCGACGAAGGCACGTTAGAAGTGACGGTGACTGCGCCTACCGGTTATCGCATTGCGGCTATCGAAGCAAACGGTGCGATTGCCGTAAATAACGAACAAAGCAAAACCTTCGAATTCGCGCTTGTTCGCGATACTGAAATCCGCGTGACGTACGTTATAGAAGGTGCGTTGTCGGTAACGGTTATCGGCGAAGCGGGTGGTACGGTCAGCGGCACGCTTGCCGGCGGAGAAACGTTCGTTCAAAGCACGAATTATGCAAACGGCACGGTTATGAACTTTGCAATTACCGCAAACCAAGGCTATAAAATTACTTCTATCACGGTAGACGGTACGGAAAAACTTACTTCGGCACAAACAACGTATTCGTTGCAAAATATGGTTGTCGGTACGAATGGAAGTATTGTCGTCACGTTCACCAAAGAAGTTCGGGTATCTTCGGCGAACGGCGCGGGTGGTACGCTCACGATCAATACGAGCAAAACGTATTTGGCTGGCGATACGATTGAATATAGCGTATCGGCGGAAACCGGGTATCGAATTAAGAGCATTAAGGTAGGCGAATCGTTCGTATCTATCGGCGCGAAAGAAACGAGCAAATCCGGTTCGTTCACGATTTTGGAAAACACTACGGTTTCGGTAGAATATGAACGTTTGTATACGGTAAGCGTATCGGCAGAAAACGCGAACGTATCGGCGGCAGGATATACGGAATCCACCTATTACGCAATCGGTGAAACGATCTCGTTTAGCGTGTCGGCAAACGAATACAACAAAATCACTTCGGTTAAATACAACGGAAACGTTGTAGAAGCCGTGGCAGGTAAGTACGTTGTGGTAGTTGTTGCAGGTGATAACGTGTTAACGGTTTCCACGGAAAAAACGGCAAAAGTTTCGTATTCGGTTTCGAATGCAACGGTTTCGGTAGAAAACGGCGTATTCGTAGATAAAGGCACGGTTGTTGTAATTACACCCGTTGCAGGCTATAAAATTAAATCGGCTTCTTTCACGGCGAACGGGGCGACAACCACGTTGACGGTAGATAGCGAAGGAAAATGCTCGTTTACTGTAAAAGAAGGGTATGAAAACACCATTCAATTGGAAACGATTGCGTTGTACGAAGTTTCGGTAGAAAACGATAGTGCAAAGGGTACGGTTTTGGTAGAAAACGGCATGATTTTTGATGCGAACGCAACGGTAGAATTCACCGTATCAGCAAAAACGGGTTGGAGAATTAAGAGCGTTCAAATCGGCGCTGCTTCGGCGGTATCCGTAAACGCGGCAAGTTATAGTGGATCGTTTGAAATTACCGCAAATACCACCATTAAGGTTGTTTACGAGCAACTTTATAAAGTAAGCGTTGTAAGCGCACACGGTACGGTATCGGACTATGACGAGGATGCCTATTATGCAGTTGGCGAAGAACTTACCTTAACGATCGTTGCGGATTCCGGCTACACGGTTGCAGGCGTTTTGGTAAACGGCACGCAAATCCAACTTTCGGGCAATCAATGCACGTTCACGATAGGCGAAGTAAATAACGTTGTTGTGAATTACGAAGCGCTTCCAACGGTTTCCTTCACGGAAAATAATTGCACGATTTCGGGTATTGAAAGCGGTGAAACGTTCGGCGTTGGAGAAACGGTATCGTTTACCGTTTCCGCGGCGGAAGGCTACCGCGTGAAGTCGGTAAAAGTGAACGGCGGCGCAATCACGGCAACGAGCGGAAACACCTATTCCTTTGCGGCTATTAGCGGCGAAAATACGATCGTTGTAGAAGTTGAAAGAGTTTATCAAATTACGATAACGAGCGCCCATGGTACGGTTTCCGGCTATGAAACAGGCGCTTACTATGCAGCAGGCGAAGAGTTGTCCCTTATCGTTTCATGCGATAACTATTATCGAGTAGACGGATACAAGGTAAACGGTGGCTCAAAGATTTCTGCAAGTTCCGCTTTTACGTATACGGTTGTTGAAGGGGATAACTCCCTTGAAATCGTTTACGTGCAAACGGCGAAAGTAGTGTACACGATCACGAACGCAAGCATTACGGGCGTTTCTAACGGTGCGAACGTAGACGGCGGAAAAACGGTGACGTTTACCGTATCGGCTTCGGCGGGCTACAAAGTAAGCGAAGTGAGCGTAATGATTAACGGCTTTAAAACCGTTCTTACCGGAGCAAACGGTACGTATACGTTCACGGCAACGGCGGGTGTAGATAACGTTATCTCCGTATCGGTTGTGCCTGCGTATAGTTTATCGCTTACCTATTCGCATACAATGGGGCTCGTCACTTCCTATCCTTCTCAAACCAACACGTTTATTGAAGGGGATATGGTGACTGTTTCGGTGGTAGCAAAGAATGGGTACAGAATTTCGTCGATTAAGGTAAACGGTGTAAATCGTACCTTCACGAACGGTCAATCGTCCACGTTCTCGATTGTTTTCGAAGATGAGGACGTAACGATTGTGGTTGAGTTTGAAGAAGGCGAGGCGCCCGTTGTGCCGAACCCTTCGCAATCCTCCTCGAGCAGTTCGTCTAGTTCTTCGAGCAGTTCGTCTTCGTCTAGTTCCCAAACGTCAACAACTTTGGTGAAGCAAGGTTGTATCGCTTCGGTAGACGGATCTCTTGCGGTAATGTCGGTGCTTTTAGGTGCCGTAGTTATCACGGTTATTGCAAACAAACGCAAGGACGGATAAAAAGAAAAGAAAAAAGGCTTTCGGGTAAAAACCGAAAGTCTTTTTTACTTGACGGACAAAAGAAAATGTGATAAAATTATTTTATCATCTATAATAAATACTGCCACCGGGTAGAGACGTTTAGCATTCGTTTGCGCATCATTAGGTCTTTGAAGATGTGAGAGCGGGTGCGTTTTTTTGGGGTAATATGAAAAAAAGAGAAAAGTGTTTTGCGTTAAAAGAATGGTGTTTGCTAATCGGATCGTTCGTGCTAATTGTTGGCGCGTACTTGATTTTTGATCGCGGACAGCCGCTAAAACTTATTGCATCTTTAATCGGCGCAACCGCAATTATTTTTGCAGGGAAAGGAAATCCCGTTGCGCAAATTTTATTCGTTGCGTTTAGTTTGATATACGGCTATATCTCCTTCTTTTGCGCGTACTATGGTGAAATGCTCACGTACGTAGGGATGACGCTCCCCATGTCCGTATTTTCCTTTATAACGTGGCTAAAAAACCCGTATTCAAGCGAAAGTTCGCAGGTGCGAGTCAATCACTTAAAAGCGAAAGAAAGTCCTTTTATGGCCGTTTTAACGGTTATTGTCACCGTTGGGTTTTATTTCATATTAAAAGTATTCGGCACGGCGAACTTAATCGTGAGTACTTTTTCGGTTGCCACAAGTTTTTTGGCGGTGTATTTAACCTTCCGCAGATCTCCTTTTTATGCCTTGGCTTACGCCTTAAACGATATCGTATTAATCGTTTTATGGTTGCTTGCGGCGATTGCAAACCCGTCGTATTTCTCAGTGGTGGCGTGCTTTATCGCTTTCTTCGTCAACGATATCAATGGATTTTTAAGTTGGCGAAAAATGCAACGAGAACAAAACTTGCCAACTCAACCGACGGAAATTTTATAAAACAAACGGACTTTGATTGTTCAAAGTCCGTTTTCGTTTATTCGTCAATTTCTAAAATTGCAGCGCCGAATACCCCGTAATCGTGTAAGTCGTATTCGTCGGCGGAAGGCTCGTGGAGCGGTGAACTTTTCCACATAGCCGGCCATGCGCTGCCACGCGACTTGTCGAAATGCGGTCCTAAAAAGTTCTTGTGACTGCCGCAAACGCGCACGCGTACAACGTTTTCGCCTGTTTGTAGCCATTGTTCAATCTCTTTCGCACCGTTGCCGTCGGCGTGGAGTAGTCCGGCGTTGTTACCGTTGACGGTGAGGGAGACTGCCGAGGCGTTGACGTTTGGAAGATGAAAACGTGCAAGTTTGGGCTTTTTACCCAGTCGGACGGAATAGTTGTATTCGACGGCGAACGGGTAGAACGGATATCCTTGCGTTTTCCAACTCCCGATAGTGAGAGTGGTGGGGGTGGACAATATCCATTTCTCGCCGCGTTTTTGAACGGAGAAATCGCCTTTGAGATACACGGCGTCCACTTCAAGGCGGACGTCGAATTTGTCGGCGATCACGGAAACCACGTTTTCGCCTTGTTGTACGAGCGCTGTTGCGTCCACAACGCCAAAATGCCGATCAAGCCAAGTTTCTCCCGTCCACCGCGCGGGGTTACCGTTAATTTCCACACGGCAAAGCAACGGCTTTTCAACAACTACGAATAGGGTTTTTGGTGTAAATCCATTATCGAGCGAAAAACGATAGTCAACTTGAAAACCGCTACGATCGTCGAATTGATTTTTGTCTAAAAGCGCGCGGTTAAATTGTACCTTATTATCCCAAGGGTTTCCGTCGAATCCGCGTTCGGTAAAAATTTTATCACAAAGCCGCTTGACGTAAATTGATTTTTCCAAGCGATAATCGGCGTAGATGATCGGATAGACGTTTTCGCTTTCCGCAACGATTTTGATAGGGGAAAGTTCAACGGTTTTCGTTTTCACGTTCGGCGACGGAGCGGCGGATTTTGTGGGCTTGTCGCTGACGAAAAACATTGCTGATTGATTACGATTTAGAGCAAGCGACGTGCAAACGTTTTCTCCGTTGATGGTAAACGGTACAGGGAAAACTTCGCCGTCAAAGAGAGAGATTTGCCGTACACTTTTTCCGAGGAAGGATAAATTCGTTTCAAATCGTTCCATGGCTTGGTTGGTGAAAAAATACAATTTTTCGCCGCTACTTAGCACACGTTTGAGATAGGTTACGCCCGATAAAAACGGAGTGGAGGAGACGACGCTACGGGTAAGAAACCCACCCAGGTACGCGTTTACTTTGCTAATATCTGTTTTATCCGCGTTATCAAAGAGTTTTTTTGCGTCGTCGTTTTCCAAACCGTCGATCAAACAGTTGCTTGCGTTCACGCCTGCCACTTTCACGCCGTTGGTTAAACAATTTTTAAGCAACGTTGCCGTGGACGAAAGCATGACTTTCATATCACCGCTTACCAGCACCACTTCGTAAATTTGTTCGCCTATCTGCAATCCGTTTTTCACGCATTTTGCGTGACGGGCGAGGGTATATTCGTCGCCTAAATCGTATTCCCAACCGTAATCGGTGAGTGTTTGACAAAGGGATAAAAATCCGCTCATATCAGGGTTTTTAACGCTATCTACGCCGCTACGACGGAACAAATCCCCGTCGCTTTGATTCGGTGGTGTGATATACCCCGTCAAGGTTGGATTGAGCACGAGAATTTTCTTTTGTGCCTTTCCTTGCGATAAAAGATAACAAGCCCTTGCAAAATAATCGTTGAGCGTTTTATATTCATCCCACCACGGCTCGCGCCAGTCGAAGGACTGCGGATGATCGTGTTTTCTTGCACCTGTAATAGTGGAATAAGTCAAGTGTTGATTGATAAAATTCACGCCGTTGACCATCACCCAGTCCACCATCCGTTTATAATCGTCGAATGTCGAATCCCAACCGCCTGCCCCGTACAGTTCACATAAAACTCGTTCTTTTCCGAACTGGTTTGCGGCGGAGGAGACTTCTCGCAAGGTATGTGTAATGGCGTGTGTCGGCTCGTTTCTCAAATACGAAGAAAGGAGCATATCCACGCCCGGCCAGTCGTGGAACTCGTAATTTGATTGAACGGCGGGGGAGGTGGCGTCGTTGAGCAGAGGCCATAAATGCTCCATATAATGCCCCGTATAGCGTACACCGTGGCGTTTACACCACCCGCCGATCGGTTTTATTGAGTTGTCGGTCCAAAGTCGAGCGATTGTATCAAAGTAATCGAAACGTACTTTTTTAGCGGGATAATCAAAACAATCCCCTTCTAAATCCTCGTACACAAGCGGTAAATGTTTTTTTAGCGAATATCCTTTCCGATTTTCAAACTCGGTCAAAAGCCACTCGGAGTAGGGCATAGAACCGCCTCCGTACATCCCCACGCTCGGCTCGTCGGTGAACACCGCTGGAATTGTCTTCCCAAACTCCTCGCCGAATCGACGGTAGTACGCTTCGTGCGTGCACTCTAAAAAAGTCTGCGTGACTTCGGGGCGGAGCAAATCGACGTACCCAAATCCCGCCATCCAACCCGTTCTCGTCGCGTCTTGAAAGGTGAGTACGATAAATTTTTCGCCGAAGTTTGCCCACTCGGATTTAGGTAAATCGTCCAAGCGTACGGCGTTTTTTAAGTCCTTATCCGCGCCGTAAACGGTAAGCGTTTCTTCGGGGATTTCGTCGGTGGAGTCCACCACGGCATAACGCATAAACGTGGAGAGTTTGTCTTCATGCTTTACCGAAACGTGACCGCCTCCAAACCCAGACGGATAGGAATTTTCGTCGTAGATATACAAATAAAGTCCTAATTTTTTGGCGACTTGCAAGGCGTGACCCCATAAATCGAACCACTCGTCGGAGAGGTAAGGGGTGACGAGACCGGGTCGAGGATGCACGAAAGCGCCGCCGAATCCGTGCGTGGCAAGTTCGTTGAGTTGCCGTTCAATTTCCGTTTTATCCATTTCGTCGTTCCAAACCCAAAGCGGGGCGGTGCGATAGGCGTTCGGTGGATTTTTCAAATTATCAAGTAAAGTGTTCACGTGTACAACGCTCCAAATAAATTCGAAGTTATTATAGCACGCGCGCGTAGGCGTGTCAATACGTAAAAGAAATCCGAGTCCAACTTTTTTGTTAGTCGCGGAGCGAATCAATAAAAAATCAATAAAAAAAGAACACCCGATAGAGTGTTCTTTTTTTGGTGCCGAAGGTGGGACTTGCGCCTTTAGCGGCGCGCCCCGCCAAACGATTATCAATCGTTTGTTTTGCCTTTTTAGTGGGCTGGTAATAGGGGTAGTACGGCAAAACGCTCGCTCTCGCTCGCGGCTCCAACCCTCAAGCCCCACCTTATAGTCGTTTAATACAAAAAAGAACACCCGATAGAGTGTTCTTTTTTTGGTGCCGAAGGTGGGACTTGAACCCACACGTTGTCACCAACAACGGATTTTGAGTCCGTCGCGTCTGCCATTCCACCACTTCGGCAAGCGTTGAAAGCTTTTTTATTATATACGAATACAACCAAAAAAGCAAGCGATTTTTAAAAGTATTTTCAATTATTTTTTAAAGTTTTTCTTTTCCCTTGCGATTTTTTTTATTTCGTGGTAAAATAATAGTATCAATCATTCGATTTAAGGATTTTTTATGGAAAAACTCGTACTTATCGACGGAAATAGTTTGTTAAATCGCGCTTTTTATGCAACCCCTCTTTTTACCACGAAAGACGGGCTGCCTACAAACGCCGTATTCGGCTTTATTAAATTAATGCTCAAAATTGTCGCCGATAAAAAACCGACGCATTTTGCCGTCGCATTCGACGTTCACGCTCCTACCTTCCGCCATCAACTGTACGGCGAATATAAGGCAGGAAGAAAGCCTATGCCGCAAGAACTTGCCGTGCAAATTCCTATCTTAAAAGAAGTGCTTTCGCTTATGCAAATTTGCGTGGTGGAAAAGGCAGGCTACGAAGCGGACGATTTAATCGGCACGCTCGCAAAACGTTTCGATTTAACAACGTTTATCTATACGGGCGATCGCGACGCTTATCAACTTGTAGACGAAACCACGCACGTGTGTTTTACCCGCAAAGGCGTAAGCGATATTTTAGAACTGACCGCCGAAAATTTTAAGGATGAAATCGGTTTAACGCCTGCGCAAATTATCGATTTAAAGGCGCTTATGGGTGATAAATCGGATAATATCCCCGGCGTGCCTGGAATCGGTGAAAAAACGGCGCATACGTTGCTTGAAAAGTACGGAAACGTGGAAGAATTGTACCGCTCTTTAGAAGAAATTAGCGGTGCTACCTATCAAAAACTTTCTCAAAATAAAGAACAGGCGTTCTTCTCGCGCAAACTCGC
>JAFTHR010000255.1 GCA_017457345.1 Clostridia bacterium
GCGGATGCAGAACTGTTCGCCTTAACCTATCGCGGTTTTACCATTTTCTCCCTTTGTTTCTTGTTTTGCGGGATTGCCATTTATGGATCGGGCTTTTTCACCGCACTCAATAACGGTTTAGTGTCGGCGATTATTTCCTTCCTTCGAACGCTGCTTTTCCAAGTGGCGGCCATATTGCTATTGCCCTTGTGGTTGGGGGTTGACGGGGTTTGGTGGTCGATTGTGGCGGCGGACCTTATGGCGGCTACCGTAACGGCATGTTTCTTGCTTGCCAACCGAAAAAAGTACGGATACTAATAGAGAACGCTCGATTGCAAAATCGAGCGTTTTTGATTGACATTTTTCATCTATCTATGATAGAATAAGAAAAATAGAATTAGCAAATGCAATTCGGAGGTGCGCTATGAAAATTAAAAAGATATTGCCGGCGGTTATGATTGCCTCTATTTTTTCGTTTGCGTTTGGCGTGGCTGCGTGTACGGATGGGAGCAATTCTTCGTCTTCTTCGTCATCCTCCTCGCCCATACAAGAGAAATCGGATTTTACGTTTACCGATTGCGGAGAGTATTATTCGGTCAACGATTATACGGGAACGGCAACGGAAATCGTGCTTCCCAGCGCGTATAACGGCAAGCCCGTTCGCGCGGTGTCAAACGGCGGATTCCTTTCTAAAAACGGTTTAACGAAAGTGACGTTCCCCGATAGCATTACGCAAATCGGTGATGCGGCGTTTTCCTATTGTCGGGATTTAACCACCGTGGAACTTTCGCCAAACGTTTCGAAAATAGGTGCTTCGGTGTTCTACGGCGCGGAACGATTGCAATACGCAGAATACGGCAACGCGTACTATTTAGGCGGGGCAGGGAACGAATTTCACGCCGTTATTAAGCCGAAAACGCTAGATTTGCAAAGCCTGGCGCTGCACGATAATGCAAAAGTGGTTGCCGACGCGGCGTTTTATTATTGCACGCGGCTTGCCGAGATTGATTTGAACGGAGTTAAAGAAATCGGCGCTACGGCGTTTGCCGGTTGTTATTCTTTAACCGAGTTGGTTTTGCCTAATTCTCTTACCGAGATCGGGGAAAACGCGTTTGGGGATTGTTATAGACTTGTTGAAATTAAAAATGAAGGCACGCTTTCCGTGAGTGCGGGAGCGAATACGCACGGGAACGTGGCGTACTATGCTCAAAACGTTTACACGCCAACTTCGGGGGCTAGCCGATTGACAAAAACGGACGGATTCTTGTTTTATGAAAATACGGTGATGGCTTACGAAGGAACGTCTACGGAAATCGTATTGCCTGCAACGGCAACCGAAGTTTGGAGTTATGCTTTTGCCGATCTTGCATCTGTTCAATCAATCGATTTCGGCAGCGTGACCAAAATTGGCATAGGCGCGTTATACGGTTGTAGCGGTTTACGGTCGTTAATTACCCCCTTTATCGGTGAAGAAAACGGGAAAGCGGAAAATTCGCATTTAGGGTATTTGTTCGGGGAGAAAAACGCGGCGCAAAACGCGCAAGTCGTACCGAAAAGTTTGAAAACGGTGACGGTGACGAGTGGAGAAAAAATCTTTCCGCTTGCCTTGAACGGTTGCACATCGATTACGAACGTGGTTTTGCCCAACGGTTTACAACAAATCGGAGAGAATGCTTTTTCGGGATGCACGTCGCTTGTTTTGAATGAACACGGAAACGGCTATTATTTATCTTCGGAACAAAACGAATTTTTCGCGTTGATTTCTATGAAAACAGGTGCGAATGAGTTGGTTTTGCATGCCGATTCGAAACTGATTGCGGACGGGGCGTGCCAAGGCGAAACCTCTCTTTGGGAGTTGGGGCTTGCGTCGGTGCAAAGAATCGGCCGTTCGGCGTTTGAAGGTTGTTATTCTCTCGTTCGTGTGTCGTTGCCAGAAACGTTGCTTTTTATCGGGAACTCGGCGTTTAAGGATTGCCCGAAACTCGTAGAAGTCAAAAACGATAGCGCTCTTCCCATTGAAAAGGGTTTGAGTTCGAGCGGGTACGTGGCGTATTATGCTCAAAACGTGTACTCTTCTCAAAGCGGTGAAAGTGCGTTAACCGAAACTTCGAATTCCCTTCTTTACGGCACGGCGTTTTTATCCTATCGCGGTGCGGAAACCTCGTTTGCCGTGCCTTCGAACGTGACGGAATTGTACGATTACGCGTTTGCGGGGCGTTCCGATTTGACGGCTTTAACGATAGGTGACGGCGTGGAGAAGATCGGCGAAAACGCGTTAACGGGTTGCGACGGGTTGACCGCGCTCAGTATTCCTTTTCTCGGTTCGACCAAAGACGGGATTGAGGAGACGTATTTCGGGTATTTGTTTGGCGGTTATTCTTCGGCTATGAATTCTGAAGTAGTGCCGAGTTCGCTGAAAAGCGTAACGTTAACTTCGGTAGAAACTTTGAATACGCGGGCGTTTGAGAGATGCTTGACGTTGGAACGTGTTTCGTTGCCTGCAACGCTTGCCAACGTGGGAGACGAAGCGTTTCGCAACTGTCCGTCGCTAGTAGAGATTTCGGTGGCGGAAGAAAACACTCGTTTCTCTTCTTTAAACGGCGATTTATACGATAAAAATCAAACGACGATTTTGCAATACGCGGTTGGTAAAACGAATGAAACGTTCACCTTACCGGAGAGTGTTTTAACGGTCAAAAAATCGGCGTTTGAAGGGGCGGTATATTTGCAACAAATTCACCTTTCGTCCGTGCAATTGATCGGCACGAACGCCTTCCGTTCTTGCCAAAATTTAACTTCCATCGTCATCCCGGAAAGTGTGGTTTCGGTGGGGCAAAGTGTTTTTGATCATTGTCCGCATTTAAAGATTTTCTTGTGTGCGGCAAGCGTACCGTTGGAGTGGAGTGCAGACTGGAACGTTCAATTCCGCCCGGTATATTTAGGTGGAGAGTGGACGCTCGTTAGCGGCGTGCCCGTACCGAACGAAACGGCGTAAAAAAGGAGAAAACAATGGGGCAGGTACGCGGTAAAGAACGAATAGCGCGCGGCGCAGAGCGCAAGGAAAAGAAAGAGAAAATAGAATACTCCGCAGCGTGGAAAGTGAATAGGAGTGATACGCTTTTGGAGTTTTTGCTCGCAAAAGGTAAAACTTCGCGCAATAACGTGAAAATGCTATTATCAAAAGGGCTAGTGCTCGTAAACGGAAGCGTGGCAAAACGGTTCGACTTTCCGCTCGCGAAAGACGACGAAGTGAAGATAGCAAAAACGCCCGTAAAAGGCGCGCCTAGTGCACGAAATGCAAATCAAAAAGCAGCGCAAAAAAGATCGCCGTTTTCTCTTAAAATTTTGTATGAAGACGAAGAGTTTATCGCCGTGGAAAAACCGGCGGGATTGCTTGCCGTAGAGAACGAAAAAGAACGGGAGTGCGCCTTTGCGGAAGTGCTTGCCTATTTGCAGAGCAAGGATAAAAACGCTCGCCCGTTCGTGCTGCATAGAATCGACAAAGAAACTTCGGGCGTGCTTCTATTTGCTAAGGACGTGAAAATCCACTCTATGCTCAAAATGCGTTGGAACGAGTTAGTAAAAGTGCGTGAATACTGTGCGGTGGCAGAAGGCACGTTCGCAAAGAAAGAAGATACGATCATTTCCTTTTTAAAGGAGAACGCTAACAATTTAGTTTATTCTTCTCACGACGGTTCTGGGCAAAGAGCCGTCACGCGGTATAAGGTGGTGAAGGAAAACGAAAAATTTTCTCTGCTTCGCGTGGAGATTGATACGGGTAGAAAGAACCAAATTCGCGTACATTTACACGAGAAAAAGCACCCGATTGTAGGAGACGAGAAATACGGATTTACGCAAAATCCTTTAGGTCGGTTGGGATTGCACGCAACCAAATTGCAACTTGTGCATCCCGTAAGCGGGAAGGAATTAACCTTTGTTTCCCCCGTACCACCCGCCTTTTACGGTTTGTTTGGGAAATAAGAAAAAACGGCTACCGAGCAAGGGTAAGCCGTTTTTTGCTATAAAGAAACTCCACTCATACTGAGTGGAGTTTTATTTGTTTTAGTGCGTTGAAAATATGTTAAAGGTTTTCTTTAAGGGTGGAACTTTGGAGAGTAAAAGTAAAACGGAAACGGCGATTGCCGCGCAACATACGCCTTGCGTGGCGTTGCCTAACAGGTTGGCGAATGCACCCGCGCCGAGAGAAAGAATAACTGCTTCAAAAAACAAGTACCCTAATACCATCACGGTTTCCGCTATGGCGGCGGATAAAGGGACGATTATGCCGAAAAAGCACCAACCTTTTTTGCTAGAGAGTTTTTGGAAAAGAAAAATAACGGCGTATGCAACGAGTGCAACGGCGGCTTTTACTATGAGTGTAGCGGGAGCGTAAAGAGCGTAGCCTGCCAACAGGTCTGCAAGCATAGCGCCGATCCCTGCTGCGCACGCGCCGTAAAGCGGCCCTAATAGCCACGCTGAAAGTAGTACGAACACGTCTCCCACGTTGAAATATCCCGAAGCGGGCAGGGGAACGCTTATAAGCCAGGTGGAAAGGCAAATGCAACAAGCAAATAAAGCGGTATAACAAATTTTTTTGGCAGGAGAGACGTTCATAAAACCTAGATAAGAATGAATTTTTTTTATTTTTTTGATTATATCAC
>JAFTHR010000256.1 GCA_017457345.1 Clostridia bacterium
CCCGGCAATTACCAATTGCCGACTTTGCGGTTGAGTAGGTGATAGCAATTACCTTATTGCGCAAAGCAAACCACTCCCGTGGTTTGGCTCCTACCCTCGAATCCTCTTCTAGGTACGGAACACAAAAAAATAAGAAGAACGGAAAATCGTTCTTCTTATTTTTGGCGCAGAGAAGAGGATTCGAACCTCCGGATACATTCCTGCATCACACGATTTCCAATCGTGCTCCTTAAACCACTCAGACATCTCTGCATTGAAAGGCTCTTTTTCGCTGAGAGCCTTTTTATATTACTGTATTTTGTGGAAAAATGCAAGCGTTTTCGTTCGCTTTTTTAAAATTATTTCCCTTTTTCTTATTTCTTGTAGCAATCGCACGCCGTGCCGGATTTCGTGTAGCCCGTGTCCGAACATTTCTTGCATTCGTATTGCGGCGTAAGTTTGCTCTCCGTAAGCCCCATGCTCTTTAAAAGTTCTTTTCGCTCAACGATAAGCAGTTCTTGTTCTTCTTTAAGGCTCGGTAGGGTTTTCGGCTCGAAAATCTCTGCTTTCGCTAAGGCGATTTCCATCTTGGAAAGAGCAAGAGAAACTTCTTTAAAACGTGCGTTTTCGTTCGCTTTTGCCAGGTATTTTTCGGCACTACGTTCCGCTCTTTCTCTTCGCTCGGAATAGAAACGCTCGCGCAAAGTTTTTTCGTTGATTGCTTGCACCGAATCGTTAAGGGAAGGGGTCGTTTTTGCCCGTTCCACGGGGGCATGGTCGGGAATATCGGTCACAACGAAGATACCGCCACGCTTCCAGTCGGATAAAATTTTGTTCATATACGGGATGGGGTTAGAACTTGTAGAAGCGCGTTTTGCCGCTTCTAAAATCATACTTTCGTTAAAGTTCCAGTTCCGCCAAGTTTCCACGAACGCAAGGTTTGCCGTGCTCTTTCTTAAACTGCCGCAAACGCCTTGTATTTTCATAAACAAATCTAGTTCGTCGTTTTTTACTTTTAAGTACGCTTTCACGCTATCCGCCGAAACAACGCCTTGTTCGAACAAGCGCGCAACGGTTTGATCCATATCCGAGAATTTGTTGCAGTCGGTGCGTAAACAGTAGCGTGCAATCTGTAAAAGGGAAGATTCTTCGTAGCCGCAATCCCACCATTTTTTGGTGTACTCTTCGGCATACGCCGCGGGGTTGGGTACGGATGCCCCCAACTTATTCGCAACGTGGAAAGTCACGCTGATGAGCGTTTCCCGTTCGGCAAGGTATTCTTGCACGGCGGCTTTTTCTATTTTGCCTTGTTTGGAAAGTTCGTTTAAAGTTAAATCGAGAGCCGTCACGGTCGGTTTTTTCAACTGTTTGGCAACTGCTACGATCGTCCCTTTATCAAACCCAAGCGTTTCCACCCAAGTGCGGTAGAGTGCATAGTCCGTTTCGTCCGCCTTGCGCGCAATTTTGAGCGCGGTGAATACGGCGGAAACGTCCGATTCGTACACGTTGCAACCAACGAGTTCGCAATCGACCTGCTCGTACGTAATCCAACCGTTTTTGACAAACTTTTTCGCTTTATTGAACACGTACGAAGGGGAAACGTCTTCTCCCTGTTTAGAAATGCAATAGTCCACAATTAAAAGAAGGGCGGCTGGTTGCATATCCGTTTCTTGCAAGAAGTGCATATATTTCAAGAAATCGTTTGCCGTTAAGAATTTGTTTACCTGCTGCATTTTGCGGCCTAATTCTTTGTTGAAATCGGCGTACTGCTCGTATCTAGCCTTCTTCGGTTTTCCAACTGCCGTTTTCACGGGCAAGAACTGCACGACGAAGGGATCTTTGGATAAAACGGACACCAAATCGTAGTCTTCCCAAAGGAAGAAAGCGTCCTTAATTTGGTCCACGCTCGCGCCCAAAACTTCCGCCATTGCCGAAATGGAGAACTCCCCGTCGTTATGGCAAAGGAAAAGCCCGTAAAGGTACACCTTTACGGCAAATCCGTCTGCCGACGGCAAGTATTTGGAGATGAAGCGGTTTTCGATAACGGTGTAGGCGTTTTCGTCGAAATCCTTCGAAAAAGAGCAGAAAGACATAATTCCTCCCTTTTTTGCACAGTTATTTCTCGTAAATTTTTCGTTCTTTTAACAAAGAACGGTTGCTTTCTTTTTGGAAATGTTGTATAATAAACTCGTACTATTGCCTTCTCGTTTTGTGAGAGTATGATTATTATAGCCGTTTTCAAGTTGAAAATCAAGGTATTTTGAAGGATTTTTGCAAAAAAATCCGCTTAGAGCGAAAGGAAAGTTTAGGAAAAAGGAGTTGCGAATGAGAATACTGCACACTTCCGATTGGCATATCGGGAAGCGCTTACTCGGGCGCGAACGCCTTTTCGAGCAGGAACAGGTTTTAAACGAGATGCTCGCCATTTGCAACGCGCAAGAAGTGGAACTTGTGGTGATCGCGGGGGACGTGTTCGATACCTTCGTTCCTTCCGCAGAAGCAGAGCAACTCTTTTTCAAAAAGATAAAATCCTTTGCAGAAAGCGGCCGTGCCGTGTTAATTATCAGCGGCAATCACGACGACGGGGTTCGTCTTTCCGCCAGTGCTCCGATCTCGGATGAATACGGCGTGTATTTTATCGGCAACGATCGCCGCGCCTTGCCTTTGGTAAAGCGTGGGAAAGCCTATCCCGTGCGTTCGGGAAAGGGGTACGCGGTGTTTGAAAACGAAAAGGGTGAACGGGTATTTTTCTCCGCTCTTCCTTATCCCAACGAAGCGCGGTTTAAAGAAGAAAAAAGCGAACTTCCCTTTGCCGAACAAATGCGGGTTTGGGTGGAAGAAAGCGCAAACGAAAACACCGAACGATTTCCGTCCGTTTTAGTGGCGCATATCTTTGCCGCGGGCGGTGTGACGAGCGAAAGCGAGCGGGAAATTAGCGTGGGCGGTGCGCGCGCCGTTTCCATAGACGATTTGCCGCCGTTCGACTACGTTGCGTTAGGGCATTTACACAAACGCCAAAAAGCGGGGAAAGGGCACGCGTATTATAGCGGTTCGCCCTTGCAGTATTCTTTCGACGAAGCAGGCACCGAAAAATCCGTACAAGTGTTCGACTTATCCAAAAACGGTGTGGAGAACTTGCAAATTATTCCCCTTTTGGCGGGAAGAAAGTTGGTGAGATTGCAAGCCGTGGGGTTGGAGTCTGCACACGAACTTTTAGCGCAAAACGCTGGGGCGCTCGTGGAATTAACCTTGCATTTGACCGAGCCGCTCACGCGCGCGGAGTCACGCGCGCTAGCCGAGCACGAGAACTTGGTTTCTTTGGTTGCCGACGTGCAAACGCAATCGGCTATATACGCCGAATCTAAAAAGGGATATTCCGACGAGCAACTGTTCGAAGAGTTCTATTCCCG
>JAFTHR010000257.1 GCA_017457345.1 Clostridia bacterium
CCAAGTCGATCCCCACACAATAACGTGCGTTTTTATTCAAGCAAACGTCCTTTTTCTTTTCCATAATAACCCCTAAAAATTTTCTCCTAAGTATTATACCACAATCCTAAACGTTTCACAATACCGTTTAACATAAAAAATCCCTTTTTGGGGATTTTTTAAATATCAAAGGCAAGAGCGGTCACGTCGTCGTTAAACGATCCCGAACAAAATACACCGAGCGCCGCTTTTAATTTTTTAATAAAATCGTCTGCCGAAGAAGACTGCATCATCACGTTTTCCACGCGTTCTATCCCAAACATTTCCCCCGAACGGTTTTTCGATTCCGTCACGCCGTCCGTCACCAAAACGAGCAAATCGCCCTTGGATATAGGCATAGTTTTCTCGGCATACGGAAAATCATCTATCCAGTTTGAGATGGGCGGCGCGGGTAATTCTATTTCGTGAATTCCATATTCCGTTTTAAGCAAAATCGGCGCGTTGTGCCCTGCCGAAGAATAGGTGAGTTCGCCACGCTCTCTATCGATTCGAACGCCTGCCACCGTCACGTACGAGCACTCGTCTTGATTGAGTTCGTTGAATTTAGAAGAAAGCGTTTGCATTGCGCTCGCCAAAGACGTTTCTTTTTTATCCCAGCCCGCTTTTACGAACGCCGATAACATACCGCCGGAAACCCCTTTCCCCGATACGTCTGCAATCACGCCGTACGCCGCGCCGTCGTGCTCGTACACGTCGGTCATATCCCCACCAACGGCGTGATAGGGGATATAAAGGTAGGAATAAGGAACGCCCGCTTTGCTCTTCCCTTCGGGAAGAAGGCGGCGTTGTAATTGCCCGGCGGAGAGCATTTCGCGCTCCATCTCGCTTTGACGGCTACTCTCCGTAAAGCCTAAATACAATTTCCCTTTTTCGAGCGGATACACGCGGATACGAACGGCAACGCTTTCTACTCGCCCGTTTTTCGTAAGGGTGGTTTGTAGCGTTTCCGTTTGCTCCGTACCCGTTTCGTTTGCGGCGCTTGCCACTTTGTAAAAGGAGCAATACGCGCAACCTTCCGATCTGCCGCATCCACCCTGTTCTTCGCAACCAACCACGGCGTTTAAAAGCCCTTTTTTGCTATCGCTTTTGAAGGCGCGGCGGAACGCTTCGTTGGTATATTTTACGCGAAACTTCCCGTCGAACACAAACACGCCGACGGGCATTTTATCGAGTATTTTTTTATAGGTGGAATCCAACATCACTCCGTTCCTTTTTCGTTTTACCGTTTTTATCTATACATTTTTAAGCCGCGCTCAATTTTTGCGTCGAACTCTAATCCTTCGTATAATTCGCCGTCTAATTGCAGCGTTCTAGGTACGTCTGAATAAATGCGTACCCGTTCGCAAAGGCAATGCCGCGCCGCGGGGTATTCCAAAACCTTTCCGCGCATCAAATATGTAAACGCGTGAACGATTTTAAACACGCTCCCTAAATAGTCCGCCGTAATTAGATTGATTTTTCCGTCTGCAGGATCCGCCACGGGGCAAACTTTAATCCCGCTCCCAAATTGACGACCGTTGCACACCGCCGCAATCAAGCCGCTGCGATCTTCCGTCACGCCGTCCTTTTCAATGGTAATAGAATACCCTTTAAAGGTGAATAGGCTTTGCACCAAACTCATAAGGTACTTAATCTTTCCACGCGTTTTGCCTCGGCGGCAACGCTCTAACACGTCTACGTCGATCCCCATCCCCGCAACGTTCATACAACGAACGCCGCCAACGGTCAAATAGTCCGTTTCCTTCACTTCACCGCGCAAAACGATTTCCGCCGCCTTTTCCACGTCTTCGGGGATTTGAACGGTAGCGGCAAAATCGTTTCCCGTTCCCGCGGGAATTAACCCTAAACGGCATTGTGTGGGATCGACCAAACCGTTGAGCACCTCGTGCAACGTACCGTCGCCGCCGACCACGATAAAATCGCGTTCGCCGTGCATATACATTTCACGCGTGGTGTCCTCGGCGTCCTTCACTCGGGTGGTATAATGCACGTCGTACTCAAATCCTGCATTTTCGAAGATCTGTTCTAAGCGATTTACGATTTTTAAAATCTTTCTCGTCCCAGCATGGGGATTTGCGATAATGTGGTGCATCTTCTTCTCCGTTTTTCTCGCGTATTGAAAGTTTTTTTAAAAAACTCACGAATATATTATACAACACTTTTTTAAGATTTGCAATTTATTTTACAATTTGCTATAATGATAATTAGAAAAAAATCGTGAGAATTGCGTGTATGAAGAACGTTTTGCCCAAAAACTTACGTGCGCTCGC
>JAFTHR010000258.1 GCA_017457345.1 Clostridia bacterium
AAAAATGGCTATTCGCAGCGTGGTACAAGACGGCGACGAAGTGTTGCGCCAAAAATGTTTTCCCGTGGAGAATTTCGACGGGAAGTTGCACGAATTGTTAAACGATATGAAGGACACCGTTAAAAAGGAAGACGGTGCAGGTCTTGCCGCGCCCCAAGTAGGGGTGCTCCGCCGCGTGGTGGTTATCGACGTGCCGGAAGGATATTTTGAAATGATCAACCCCGTCATTTTAGGGGTGAAAGGGGAGCAAAGGGGGTACGAAGGCTGCTTATCCGTGCGCGGAAAGCGGGGCGTTGTCTCCCGCCCTATGAAAGTGAAAGTGGCGTTTTACGATCGGAACGGCGAAAAGCACGTAATGCAAACGAAAGGGTTGTTTGCACGCGCCGTTTGCCACGAACTCGACCATTTAGACGGAGTGCTTTATATCGATAGAGCGGAGTATTTAGAACGCGCCGATTAAACGGAGAAAAACAATGAAAATCCTGTACGCGGGCACTCCCGAATTTGCGGTTGCGCCCCTTGAAAACATCATAGCCAGTCAGGCGGAGACGGGGATTGAAGTGGTGGGTGTTATCACCCAAACGGATAAGCCCCAAGGCAGAAAAGGAATTCTTACGCCGCCCCCTGTGAAGGTGAAGGCAACCGAACTTGGTTTGCCCGTCTTTCAGCCTGCAAAAATCGGGGAATTTATTAGCGAATTGCAGGCGCTCGGCGCGGAAGCGCTCGTCACCTGTGCGTACGGTCAAATCCTTACGCAAGCGGTCTTGAACGCATTCCCCAAAGGCGTTTGGAATATCCACGCGGGGCTATTGCCGAAGTACCGCGGCGCTTCCCCTATCCAAAGTTGCATTTTGGCAGGCGAAGTGGAAACGGGCGTTAGCGTGATGAAAACGGAGTTGGGGTTAGATTCTGGCGACGTGCTTGCCGTTCGCAAAACGCCTATCGGCGAATACGAAACGTGCGGCGAATTGTCCGCCCGCCTTTCCGCGCTTGGCGCAGAAATGATCGTGGAAGCGTTAAAGGGGGTAAAATCGGGCGATTACCGTTTGACCAAACAGGAAACCGAAGGGGTGCAAACGGTGCGAAAAATCGGCAAAGAACAAGCGAGAATAGACTTTACGAAGTCCGCTCGAGAAATCGTGAATTTGGTGCGAGCAATGAATCCTGCGCCGATAGCCTACGCGTGTATCGGCGGCAACAAACTCAACGTGTTAAAAGCGGAAGTATGCACTTTCGAAAACGAAGGCGCGGAGCAAGGAGAAGTGCTTTGCGATCAACCGAAGAAAGGGTTTATCGTAAAGTGCGGAGAGGGCGCGATAAAAATTATAGAACTCCAACCTGCGGGTGGAAAAAAGATGAACGCGAGCGACTTTTTGAACGGTAGAAAAGTAAAGGCGGGAGAGGTGTTTGATGCTCTCTAATCCCGTTTACGATCCTTACCAAATTTTAACGAAAATCTATTCGGCGGGGGCGCACGTAAAGCAAGCGATTGCCGATACGTATATCGAAGAGATCAATCGTGCGCGCACGGTGAAAATCGTTTACGGGGTGCTCGAAAAAGATAGGTATTTAGAATACTGTATTCACGCCTATGCCGAAAAGTCTCCCAAACTTGCGGTGCGAACGATTTTAAAAATTGCGCTCTATATGCTTTTGTATATGGATAAAAAGCGGTATATGGTGACGGACTGTGCCGTGAGCCTTTGCAAAAAACTTGGAAAGGCGGGGGCGAGTGGGTTTATCAACGCCTTTTTGCGCCGTTTCGATAAAGCGCAGGTGGAAGAAAAATTAAAGGCGGAAAAGGACGGGGAGAGTATTCTTGTTTCCTATCCCGAATTTGCCTATCGTATGCTCAAAAAAGAGTATGGAAAGCGTGCGGAATCGATCGCTGCGGCGCAGAGTGCAGGGCTTTGCGTGCGCTTTGAAAAAGGCGAAGAAAGGTATTTGGAAAAACCGCATATCAAAACGCCGTTTGATAAGGCGTACGTCTTCCCGAATTTTATACGGGACGAAGGGTTTGATAGGGGAGATTATACCTTTCAATCGGTTGGTAGCATTGCCATTTGTTCGGTGATAAAAGAAGGCGAAACGCTGTTAGACGCGTGTGCCGCGCCGGGCGGGAAATCGGTGCTTTTATCCAAAAAATTTTCTTCCGTCACGGCGTTTGAATTGCATCCGCACCGCGTGGAACTCATCCGCGCGTACGCTTCTCGTATGGGCGCAAAAAACGTTGTTGCAGAGCAAAGAGATAGTTCTGTTTATTGTGAAAATTATCGTGAAAAATTTTCGGCGGTTTTATGCGACGTGCCCTGTTCTGGCTTTGGTACGGTGAGTGAAAATCCCGATATAAAACTGTTTAAAAAAGAGAGTGATTTTGCCGCTTTGCAAAAGGCGCAAAAAGGCATTTTGGAAACCTGTTCAAAGTACGTGAAAAAGGGCGGAAATTTATACTATTCCACCTGTTCTATTTTTGAGCGTGAGAACGATTTGGTGGTGGAAGAGTTCTTGAAAAATCACCCTGAATACGAGCCGTGTGAAGTGGATTGTCCGCTTGTGCACGAGAAGAAGAAATACGGGCTTCAATTCTTGCCCGACCAAGCGTTCGGCGCAGGATTTTTCGTTGCCGCGCTCCGCAGAAAGGAGGACGTATGAAAAAGATTTTGCAAGATCTATCCTTTGCGGAAACGGAAGAGTTAATCCTTTCGCTCGGCGAAAAAAAGTTCCGTGCAAAGCAACTGTACGAAGGGTTAACGCAAGGCAAAAAAGTAAGCGATATCACTTCCCTGCCTAAGGCTTTAAAGGAAAAACTATTAGAAGAATACGAAGACGAAACGATCCGGATTAAAGAAACCTTTTATTCTGCGGACGGCACGGAAAAATACCTTTTCGAGTTTGCCGACGGGCATCTGGTAGAAGGCGTTTTAATGAAATATAAGTACGGCTACACGCAATGCGTTTCCACGCAAGTGGGTTGCCGTATGGGTTGTAAATTTTGCGCGTCTACGTTAAACGGATTGATTCGCAATCTTTCGGCGGGGGAAATTCTTGCGCAAATTTTAGCGGTGAACGCATTACATAAAGCGGACGTAAAAAGCGGCGCGGGAGAGAGCGGAAGAGCGGTTACGAACGTGGTGCTTATGGGTAGCGGCGAGCCGCTGGATAACTACGATCAGGTAGTGAAATTTTTAAGGAATTTAACCGCACCGGAAGGGCTTTGTATTAGCGCGCGGAACGTATCCCTTTCCACCTGCGGATTAGTGCCGAAAATGTACGCGTTGGCAGACGAAGGTTTGCCTGTAAATTTAACCGTTTCGCTGCACGCGACGGATGATGAAACTCGTAAAAAAGTGATGCCCGTAGCCAAGGCGTATAAGATAGAAGAAATTTTAAAAGCCTGCCGTTATTTCTTTGAAAAGACGGGGCGAAGATATTATTTTGAGTACACGTTAATCGACGGAGAGAATTGCGACGAAACGCATGCAAAAGCGCTCGTAGAACTGCTCAAAGGAAAGCCGTGCCACGTGAACTTAATTCGCTTAAACGAAGTGAAAGAGCGGGAACTTAAAACGGTTTCGGATAAGAACGCTTATCGCTTTTTAGGAGTGCTGGAAAAAGGCGGACTTTCCGCCACGCTCCGCCGACAAATCGGCGTGGATATCGGTGGTGCTTGCGGGCAACTGCGTGCCGATTATTTAAACGGAGAAAATAATGATTAGCGAGCCGTTATCGTACGTTGCAGCGTTTATTGCAATGGTGCTGGTTTGTTCCAGTTATTTTTACGGCAAGAAAAAAACCTACCTACTTTTGCAGGCGGTTGGAATTGTCTTTTTAATGTGCTCGTACCTGTTCGGCGGCGCGTATTTTGCCATGATAGGCATGGGCGTTGGGCTTGCGCGAACGTTCACTTATTACGCCTATGAAAAAGCGGATAAAACGGCGCCCGTGGCGCTTGCCGTGTTGTTTTCGGCGCTCACCTTGGCGGCGTATTTTCTCGTCAATTTTGCGCTACTTAAAACGGCGCAAACCATTGATTTAGCCTATTTGGTATCCCTTATCCTTTTCGCCGTATTTTTCCGCATACGGGACTTGGATAGAGTGCGTTATTTGGTTTTACTCCCGCTTGCGCTCGCAATGATTTACGCGGCGTTTTCGGGGGCGGCGATCTTCGTGTTTATATCCTATTCGTTTGAATTTGGAGCGAGCGTAGTCGCCATCATAAAATACCGCGGCAAAGGCGCGGAAAACGGTCAAAAAACAAAGGAGAAAAAGGTATGAAAAAAGTAAAAATCGCCCCTTCCATTTTATCGGCGGATTTTTCAAAAATGGGTGAAGAAGTTCGTTCGCTCGAAGAAAACGGAGCAGACGTTATCCATTGCGACGTGATGGACGGCGTGTTCGTAAACAACATCACGTTCGGCATTAAAATGGTGGAAGATTTAAGAAAAATTACCACCCTTCCGCTGGATTGCCACTTGATGATCGTGCACCCTGAAAAGTACGTGGAACGCTGTGCAAAAGCGGGTGCGGACTATATCACCGTGCACTGGGAAGCCTGCAAGGATAACTTAAAAGAAGTGCTGGAACTGATCCGTTCTACGGGCGTAAAATGCGGCGCAGTTATCAATCCCGATACTCCCGTTTCGGCAATTAAGGACGTGATTCCGCTTTGCGATATGGTGCTTGTAATGAGCGTGTTCCCCGGTTTTGGTGGGCAAAAATTCATTGAAAACGCCTATGATAAACTCCGTGAAATTCGCGAAATTATTAGTGCAACGGGCAAGGAGATTGAACTAGAAATCGACGGCGGCGTATGCGCGGAAAACGTGGCGAGGGTAAAGGCTGCGGGGGCAGACGTAATCGTGGCGGGAAGCGCGGTGTTTAAAGCGGCGGATAGGCACGCGGCGATCGAAGAACTTCGCAACAAATAAAAAACTCGCTCAAAGAGCGAGTGTTAAGAAAACGTAAAAAACCGACTTGCATATTGCAGGTCGGTTTTGCGTTGAAATGAAAAAAGCGGCGAACCGCTTTTATGCCGAAAGGCGATTAAGCGCGATCCGCTTTTTTAAGACATCTTGCGCAAACGTATCCGGTCACTTCTTTGCCGTTTTCCACGTAAGAAACCTTTTGTACGTTAGCCTTAAAGGTTCTTCTGGTTTTACGGTTGGAGTGGCTTACGTTGTTGCCGGATGCTTGACCTTTCCCGCAGATATTGCAAACTCTAGACATATTGACACCTCCGAATAGGATAATTTACCTTGGTAATCGTTTCGTTTTCCGCGCAGGGCAAAAAACGAGCATAAATAATATATCACCAATTTAGTAAAAAAGCAATTAAAAATGCGCCTTAAAATCAAAAAAATAAAAAAATATTTGCAAAATTAAGGAAAACACTTGCCAAAACATAGTAAATGATGTAAAATAAAACTACTTGGAGAGGTAGAAATGGCAGTTAATACTAGCAACGCATACGGCAAAATATCCATAACCGATCTCGCCATTGCAAAGGTGGCGTCTCATACCGCGATGGAATGTTATGGCATCGTGGAGATGGTTTCGCGCCGTTTAACGGACAGTTTGTTCGAATTATTCAATAAAGAAAGCGGTAGCAAAGGCATTAAAGTCACAACCTCCGGCAACCGAATTTATATCGACGTGTACGTGGTCATCAAATACGGTGTTTCAATAAACGCGGTTGCAGAGTCCTTGAAAGAGGCGATCAAGTACAAAGTTGAAAAGTTCACGGGTATGATCGTAAACACCGTTAACGTCAACGTTATCGGGGTAAAACTGTAAAGGCAACGGGCAACCGTTTTCACGATATACACGCCTTCCGCAATCGGCGGCAGCGCCCCTTACAATAAAACATAAGGAGCATTTTATGCACAAAACGATAAATAGCATCGAGTTCCGTAAAATGGTGCTCGTTGGAGCGAAGTCGCTCGAAGCAAATAGAGCAAAAGTGGACGCGTTGAACGTGTTCCCCGTTCCCGATGGGGACACCGGTACGAATATGTCCTTAACTATGCAATCCTGCGTGAAAGAATTAACGGCTTGTGGTTCTAACGCGTTTATGGAAGTATGCGATAGCGTTTCTAAAGGTGCGCTCAAAGGTGCGCGCGGCAACTCCGGCGTTATCCTTTCGCAAATCCTTCGCGGAATTTGCGCGGTGGTTAGAGAATGTGGGGCGGACGTAGACGTTAAAACGTTCGCAAAAGCAATGGAATCTGGTGCGAAAGTGGCGTACGGTGCCGTTTCCGTGCCGAAAGAAGGCACGATTTTAACCGTTATTCGTATGATGAGCGAACACGCGGTGAAAATTGCTTCTAAAAAGAAGACTTTTGAAGAATTTTTCGAAGCGGTAAACGCCGAAGGCGATAAAGCCCTTGCATTGACACCTGAACTCTTACCCGTTTTAAAGAAAGCGGGCGTTGTAGACTCCGGTGGTATGGGGCTTATGACCATTTTCAAGGGCTTTGAAGCGGCTTTGAAGGGCGAAGAAGTTGTTGCCGAAGTGGAAATGGAGGCTCAAACGGAGCAAAATAACGATTTTGGCGACAATTCCGATATTATTAACCTTGATTTAGGGGAAATTCAATTCGCGTATTGCACCGAATTCTTTATCATTAACCTTAAAAAGAGTACCACGCTTTCCGATATCGACCGTTTGCGCGAAAGATTGATGGATTTAGGCGATAGCGTAATCTGTATTGGGGACTTGGAACTTGTAAAAGTGCACGTGCATACCAACACGCCCGGCGTTGCGTTGACCTACGCGCTTGAACTTGGCGAATTAGATCGCCCGAAAATCGAGAATATGCTTGAACAAAACCGCCAACTCCGTGCAAAACGGGAAGCGGAGAAGAAGGAAATGGGTATGCTTGCCGTTTGCGCGGGCAACGGCCTTTCGGATATTTTCAAGGATTTGAGCGTAGACTACGTGATCAAAGGCGGTCAAACCATGAACCCTTCGGCAAGCGATATTGCTCAAGCGGCTCAAAAAGTGAATGCGGAGCATATTTTCGTGTTCCCGAACAACAAAAACATCACCCTTGCGGCGGAACAAGCAAAAAGTTTGGTGGAAAACCGTACTTTGCACGTAATTCCTACCAAAAACGTACCGCAAGGCTTTGCCGCAGCGCTTGAATTCAACCCTGAATGCAGCGCCGAAGAGAATAAAACGAATATGATTCACGCTTTAGATAACGTGAAAGCGGGCCAAGTGACGCACGCCGTTAGAAATACCACAATGAACGGCTTCACGATTAAAGAAGGCGACGTGATCGGTCTCGACGATAAGAAAATTCTTGCCAAGAGCGAAACGGAAGACGAAACGGTGCTCAAACTTATTGCTCGTATGAAGGAAGATTTCCACCTAGTTTTCACCCTTTACTCCGGGGAAGACGTGAAGGAAGAAGCCGCCGCAGCGCTTTGCGAACAAATCGCAGAGAAGTATCCTGATTGCGACGTAGACTATCATTCGGGCGGTCAACCCGTTTACTCCTACATTTTATCGTTAGAGTAATTATTCAACAAAATTTATAAATATACAATGATACGAAAGCGGAAGGACGGAAGGGTTTTTCCGTTTTTTCGTCCAAAAAACCAGCGTAAGGAGAGAAGATGAAATTATCTTCGTTAAAATCGATCGGAGAAAAGCGCCAAAAGGTATTTGAAAAGGCGGGCATTTTCCAGGCGGAAGATTTAATCCGCCGTTTTCCGCGCGGGTATTTGGACTTGCGGGAAACAACTCCTATCAAGGCGGCGTATCATAACGACATGGTGCTCGTTGCCTGCGAAGTGGTGCGCCTTGCGCCGATCAACCACGCCAGCAGGCTTAAAGTGGTGCGCGTGTTTTGCTCGCAGAACGGGTTTCCGTTCACGGCAATTTGGTTTAACCAACCGTACGTTGCCAAGCAGTTAAAGCCCGGGGAATATCTTTTTTACGGCAGAGTGCAAAACAAATACGGGCAAATCACGCTCGTGAATCCCACGTTTGAGCCGATGGATAAAAACTACCGTTTAAAGGGGATTGTGCCGGTGTATTCGCTTTGCGGGGGCATTACGCAAAAGGTGATGCGAACGGCGATAAAAGAAGCGCTTAGCAAGGTGCAAATCGATAGCGTAATTCCCAAACGGATTGCCGAAAAATATCAACTACCGCCGCTGGAAAAGGCGTATTTTGATCTTCATCAACCCACCGATTTGGCAAGGACGAAAGAGGCGGGGGAGCGAATTGCGCTCGAAGAGTTTTTCATTACGACTTCCGCTTTCCGTATCGTGAAAGGCGGGAAGGAAACGGCTCGCGTGCGCGAATACGGCGTGACGGCGAAGGACGTTAAATCGTTTGCGGCGCGTTTCCCGTTCGAGTTCACCGAAGGGCAAAAAAGAGCGGTGAACGAAATTTTCGTCAACTTAAAAGAGCCCACGCAAATGAACAGGTTGTTGCAAGGGGACGTAGGCAGCGGAAAAACGGCGGTGGCGCTTTGCGGCATTTATATGGCGGTGAAGAGCGGGTATACGTCCGCATACCTTTCGCCGACCGAAGTGCTTGCCGAACAAAACTATAAAATCTTGCAAAAATACTTCCCTGAGTACCGCGTTTCCTATCTTTCCGGGGCAATGACCGCCAAAGAAAAGCGGGAAGAAAAGGCAAAAATCAAGGCGGGAGAAGTGGATATCGTGTGCGGTACGCACGCCGTTATTCAAAAGGACGTGGAGATACCCAACCTTGCGTTTATCGTTTGCGACGAGCAACACAGATTCGGTGTGGCGCAGCGAAACGCGCTGAGTGATAAAGGGGAAACGGTAGACGTACTCGTAATGAGCGCAACGCCGATTCCACGCACCCTTTCGTTGATTTTTTACGGTGATTTGGATATTACCACGATTGCCGATAAGCCCGTTTCTCGGCAAGAAATTTCCACGAGCATTATCCCTGAATCGCGCTACGAAAGTATGCTCGAATACGTGCAGGCGGAAGTAAAAAAAGGGAAACAAGCCTATTTCGTTTGTTCGAAAATTGAAGACGACGAAGAAGGCTCGCTCATCAGCGTGAAAGAGTTGTACGAAGAGTTAAAGGGCAGGTTGCCCACCGTTCGTTTTGCGCTTTTGCACGGGAAGATGAAAGACACCGAAAAAACGGAAGTGATGGCGGCGTTCAAACGCGGCGAATACGATTGTCTTGTGTCCACCACGGTAATCGAAGTGGGCGTAGACGTACCGAACGCCACGATTATGATTATCTATAACGCCGAGCGGTTCGGGCTTTCGCAGTTGCACCAACTCCGCGGAAGAGTTGGGCGCGGCGCGGAGAAGAGTTATTGCTTTTTATTGATGGGCGCGGAAACGGACGCGGCGAAGGAGCGGCTCACGACCGTTAAAAACGAAACGGACGGCTTTAAAATTGCGCAAAAGGATTTGGAGATGCGCGGCAGCGGAGACTTTTTTGGAACGCGTCAATCGGGCAAGGCGTTTGGCGAACTTCGCAATTTGCAGTATAGCGCGGAAGTCATTTTCCTGGCAAAACGTTTAAGCGACGAAACGTTTGAAGGGCGTTTCGATACCGAAGCGTTGCGAGATGCGGCAGTTCGTAAATATAACGAATTGAAAGACGTTGTAATGAACTAATAAATGTATAATTATACAAAAAATTCCATTCTTGAAAAATTGAAAAAAGTTTTCAAGGGGGTATTGACGGAAGAAAAAAATTGTAGTATAATACAAATATACTAGGGGAGGAGGCGAACTCTTATGAACAGAGGAACTAAGCAAATGGATTTTGAACAATGCAAATTCGACGAGAGCGGTTTGCTTCCCGTTATTGCGCAAGACTACGAAAGCGGTGAAGTTTTGTTTTTAAGCAAAATGAACGAAGTGGCGTTAAAAATGACGGCGGAAACCGGTTTCGCGCACTACGTAAATGCGGATGGCGAAGTGTACCGTTTCGGTGCGGAACTTGATAACACGCAAGAAGTAAAGGCGGCTTTCACGAGCGGCTGCGGTAAAACCTTGCTTATAAAGGTAAAGCAAAAAGGCTATGCAGATCCGGAAAGAAAGGAGTTCTCCAAGATGAGCAAACAAATTTTTGGGGAATACAACACGATCGGTGGGGAAATGTTCGGTCGCCTGCAACGGATTATTTCCGAACGTAGAGATAACCCGGAAGACGGATCGTACACTAGTTTCTTATTCTACCGCGGGTTAGACCGTATTGCGAAGAAAGTGGGCGAAGAAGCGGTGGAACTTGTAATCGCGTCTAAAAACGCCGATAAGCAAGAAACGGTGGCGGAAACGGCAGACCTTTTGTATCACTTAATGATTTTACTCGAACTCAAAGAAGTGGACATTTCGGAAGTTTGCGCCGAACTTTGCAAGCGCAACCGTTAAAAGGAATAAAAAAGAGAGAAAGGCGAAAAGCCTTTCTTTTTTTATGTAAAAATACTCGAAAAGGACGAAAATCGACAAAAAAATACGCCGTTCGCCACGAAAAAAATGGTATATTTATCAAAAAAGGAGCGCGCGCGTATGGCAAGAAAGATAGTGATAGCCTCTGGGAAAGGCGGTGTGGGGAAAACTACGATCGCCGTACATATCGGTTGCTATTTAGCAAGCCGCGGCGCTCGCGTGGTGCTTTGCGACGGCGATTTTGGGCTAAACAACGCCGATTTATTGCTAGGCGTAGAGAGCAAATCTGCTTACGACGTGGTAGACGTGATCGAAGGTAGATGCCGTGCAAAACAGGCGCTCGTGCGGTGTCCGCAAAGCCCGAACCTATTTTTGCTTTGTAGCAATCGTTCCGAGCCCGAGCGGTTCGTTTCGGCGCAGTCGCTTAAAATCGTTTTGGAAGGACTTTCACCGCTCTTCGATTTTATTTTAATCGACGCGCCTAGCGGGCTTGGAGACGGCTTTCACCGCGCCGCTTCGGTGGCGGAAGAGGGGCTCGTGATTACAACGCCACAAGTGACGGCGCTTCGCGACGCCGATAAAACGGTATCCGCCTTAAAAAATTATCGGCTTAAAAGCGTTTCGATTATCGTTAACCGCGTGGAGGGGGAGAGGCTTGTAAAAGGGGAAATCGTTTCTCCGCAGCAAATCGGGGAACTCTTGCGCGTGCCCGTTTTCGGCGTTGTTCCTGAAATCGGTGCGCTTGGCGGGCAGGGACCGGTGCGCCACCGCGCGTTTACAACGCTGGGGAAAAATTTGCTCACGGGCGAGAAAAAACTATACGATCCGAGCAAGAAATATCAAGGCTTTTTCGGCGGCGTTCGAAGAGTAATGAAGGAGTTTTTGTCATGAGAGAATCGTTTGAGCGGGCAAGTAGCGTAATTCAAGCGGATAAATCGGCAATGAGCGACGGGTGCAAAGCGCTTGTTTTGCAGGATTTAAAGGAGAAATTTTGCGAATTTTTCGTGCTCACCGAAAACCCAAGTATGCAGATTGAAAGTGTGGAGGGCGGGTACGCGGTGACGCTTACTTTTAAAGCGGAGCGCGTAAAGAAGTTTAATGTGTTAAAATAAGAGGCGTAGCCTCTTTATTTTTTACGCGTATTTGTAAAAAACTCTTGCCACGGGGCGCGGTTTATGATAAAATAAAAGAAAAAAACGGGAGGGCAGGGTATGAAAAAGATTGTGAAGTTTCTACCCATAATTTTTGCAATCGCATTATCGGCGTTTGCCGTTTCGGCGTGCAAAGAAGAGCCGCCCGCAAATCCGCCTGCGCCCGTTTCGCAAAATTTAGAATTCCGCCAAACGGAGGGTGGATATCTCGTTTCGGGGTTAGGTGAATGCACGGATAGCGAAGTGTGGTTGCCTACGGAACACGAAGGACAGCCCGTAATCGGCATAGCCGCAAGCGCTTTTTATGATGAAGACGGAATAGAGAAATTACATCTTTCTAGTTCGATAAAAACGATCGGCGCGTTTGCGTTTGAAAGTTGCAACCATATAACGGAAATTAGCGTAAACGAAGAAAATCCGCATTTGAAAACGGTGGACGGCGATATCTATTCTAAGGACGGAAAAACGTTCGTTTTAGGGGCGTTTTGGAAGGGAGAAGCGCTAGCAGAAATCGAAAGCGGCGTTGAAAAAATTTCCCCTGCCGCCTTTTACGGATGCGGCTTGATAGAAGAAGTAAGTTTGCCGAAAGGGTTAAAAGAAATCGGCGCACACGCTTTCCAAAACTGCGTGAGTTTAAATAAAATTAATTTGCGTTCGAGCACGGTGCAATCGATCGGTGCGCAGGCGTTTAAAGGTTGTATAAACATAAAAACGCTTACGCTCCCTAGCGGGCTTTCTTCGCTTGGTGAATATGCCTTTTCTAATTGTACCCGTTTGCGGTCGGTGGTGTTTGGAACGGGTTTGACGAGCGTTCCGCGCGGTGCGTTCGAAGGTTGTACAAAACTTGAAACCGTTGATTTATACACCAAGATAGAAAGCATAGGCGAAAGCGCCTTTTCAAGTTGTTATTTCCTTTCATCCGTGCGCTTTTCAAACGTGCTTGAAGAAATCGGCGCGTGGGCGTTTTTAGATTGCCGTACACTAGCGGAATTAGATTTTCCGCAGTCTTTAAAAACAATCGGTAATTACGCTTTTCAGGGATGTGACTATTTAACGTCAATTTCCTTACCTGCCCTAGTGGAAACGGTTGGAAACGGTGCGTTTTTCGGTTGTAGAGATCTAGCAGAAGTATCTTTTTCCGCTTCGCTTCAAAAAATAGGGCAATACGCGTTTTACGGTTGTAAAAACATAGCGGAAGTAGAACTCCCCGCAACGCTAAATGAAATCGGAGAAAACGCGTTCGTGGGTTGCACGGCTCTTTCGCGTGCGAAGTTTATTGAGCCGAGCGGTTGGAGTGCGAACGAACAAAGTTTAACGTTAACGGACGAAGAGATGTCGGCAGACCTTTTAACGGAAGAATACGTTTCCTACACGTGGAATAAAGCATAATAAAACCCCGCGCGGCGCGCGGGGTTTTTCATGGAGCGAACGAGAAAAGTATAGAAAGACGGTGCAAAAAGATTGACATTTTCTTTTTAGGGGTATATAATAGGAAAAGAAAAAAGCGGAGATGGTAGAGTGGTCGATTGCGGCGGTCTTGAAAACCGTTGAAGTGAGAGCTTCCGGGGGTTCGAATCCCTCTCTCCGCGCCAAAAAACAGGAA
>JAFTHR010000259.1 GCA_017457345.1 Clostridia bacterium
AAAGCGCTCTAAAATTATCGGCGTGGCGGCCTTTAGCACTTCGTACGTTTTCCTATACGCATCTAAATCTTGACCGTACGGATCGGGGACTTCCGCACCCGTGACATCTCGATAGGAAAACACCGTTTGCTCGGCGCTTTCCCCTTGCAGGCGCGCCTTTGCTTCCCGTAAAAAATCCCGCTGCGCATCCGTCATACAAATCACGGCGCTTGCTTCTTCTAAAAGTTGCACCGTCATTTTACGGGACTTGAAGTTCGGCAACGTCAACCCGTCGTCGCTTAGCACTTTAGCGGACTTTTCGTTTAAATCGTTTTCTTCGCGCACGCCTACGCCCGCCGAGCACACCGATACCCCCGCAAGGTGCAACCTGCGCACCTCCGTGGATAAAAGCGCCTCCGCCATAGGAGAACGACAAGTATTGCCCGTACATACGAACACGATTGTTTGTTTCTTTTCAACGCTCATTCCGTACCTGCCTAGCCCGTCAATGCGCGATATCCTGCGATTGACACGCCTTTTTTAAACGATTCATCACCCCAGACATTACACCGCCGCGCACCGTGGGCTCGATTGCCACCAACGTGCCGCAACGCTTTTCCGCTTCTCGAAGAAGCCCGTATAACCGCGCCGCCATTTCCTTAGGATGGTTTCCAAGGTCGAACGTTTCCACTCCTTTTTCTTCAAAGAGCGCACGCTTGTCACTTTCGCACAGCACGCCGACCGTTTGCCCTTCGCTCTGCTCTTTTTCGATTACCGAAAAGGCAAGCGCAAGTTCTTGTTCGCTAAATAAATAGGTTTTACAACGCGGCGAATAATGCTTATACAAAACCCCCGGGCTTTTCACCTTTTCCCCTGCGCGGAGCGCGGGAACGTACTCTTCACAACAACCAACCACTTCGGCTATCATCTCTTTGGTAATGAGCCCCGGTCGCAAAATTACGGGTACTTCCCCCGTGCAATCGCATACCGTACTTTCAATGCCGCCCGTGCACTCTCCACCATCTAAAATTAAAGGGATTTTGCCGTTAAAATCGTCGAAAACGTGCAAAGCCGAAGTAGGACTTACGTGTTTAGAAAGATTAGCGCTAGGCGCTACTACGGGCAGGTTAATTTCTTTTAAAAGTGCCTGCGCGCCCGCGTGCGCGGGAATACGCACCGCTAGCGTGTTTAACCCACAGGATACGAAGGGGCTTACTTTGTTCGTGGAAGGATATACGAGCGTTAACGGCCCGGGACAAAACGCCGCGCGCAATTTTTTTGCATACGCAGGCTCGCTATCGATAATGAGCGATAAATCGTAGTCTGCGTGTACGTGCGCGATAAGCGGATTATCCGCCGGTCTACCCTTTACGCGGAATATCTCCTGCACCGCAGAATCGCAAAACGCGTTGCCACCGAGCCCGTACACGGTCTCGGTAGGAATTGCAACTACGCCGCCTCCAAGCAAAATCTCTTTTGCCTGTTGCAGGCTTTTTGGCGTTATGTTTTGGATCTTCGTTTCCATCTTATTCGAACGGTCTTTCCTCTTCAGTTTGTTCGGCGTTCTTTTCCGCCGCGGTTTTCATCATTTCAACGGGGTCGTAGCCGTCTTCCATCGGGTTTTCGGGCACGGAATCGTCGTAATGCGAAACGTGGGAGAAGTCGGGTGCTTCGTCGTCTGCATTTTGCGCGTCTACGTCCACGAACTTGGTGCTCTCACCGATAAAGCGGAGTTGCACTCTACCAGGCTCACCGTTTCTGTGCTTGGCAAGATTGAGCCAAGAAGCGCCTTTTACCACCTTTCCGCTATCGATCTCTTCCGGAGTAGCCCCGTACTCGTCGCGATTGATAAACATAACGATATCTGCGTCCTGCTCGATTGCCCCCGATTCACGAAGGTCGGAAAGAGTAGGCTCTTTGGATTGAATACGGCGAAGTTGCGAAAGGGCTACAACGGGTACGTTGAGTTCCTTTGCCATAATCTTTAAGTCACGGGTAATGGACGCGATTTCTTGTTGACGGTTTTCCGATCCCGAAAGGGCGGACGAACCGCTGGACATTAACTGGATATAGTCGATCATTACAAGGTCTAATTGCCCTTCTTTTGCTTTCAAACGGCGGCATTTAGACAGAATTTGTTGGGGGGTGACCACCGAAGAATCGTCGATATAGATGCGGCTCTTTTTCATTTTATCCGCCGCCTTCATCAGTTTCTTCCACTCGCTATTATTGAGTTGCCCCTTCAAGCCTTTTGCCATGCTCACGTTTGCATACGAACAAAGCAATCTTTGCACGATTTGGCGGCGGGGCATTTCGAGCGAGAATACCGCGCACACCTTGTTTTTGCGCATAGACGCGTGCTCCACAAAGTTCATTGCAAGCGAAGTTTTCCCCATACCGGGGCGAGCAGCAAGAACGATAAGATCGGAAGGTTGCAAACCGTTCGTCATTTGATCGAGCCTTCTAAAGCCCGTTTCCACGCCGCGGAAGGCGTTAGGATCGGATTGCAGCGTTTCAAATTTTTCAATAACGCCGTCGATCGTTTCACCGTCGCCGATTGCCGTCAAGTTCGACGCTTCCGATTCGGCGGAAATATCGTACACCACTTTTTCGGCAAAGGCTACCGACTTGGTTTCGTCCGTACTCTCGCCGCAGTTTTCAATGATTTGCCTAGACGCACGAATCAGTTGACGGTTTACGCTATCACGGCGCACGATATCGTAGTACGATTTATAGTTTGCGGCACTCGGCGTGAGTTGCGCAAGTTCGGTTAAATAGACGATCCCCCCTGCCTTGGAAAGATTGCCTTTGCTTTCAAGTTCATCCGAAACCGTGACTAAATCGATAGGCTTTCGTTCGTTATATACGGTGCGCATTGCCACGATAATCAGTTTATGGGAATCGAGATAAAAATCCTTTTCGCCTAATCGTTCAATGAGTTCCACCGCCACTTCGTTATCGATTAAAAAGCAGCCTAAAAGCGCCATCTCGGCGTCTCGATTATAAGGCATTGTATTGATGTTGTTCGCCATAGTTTTCCCCTTTGGTAAATAGTTTTCGTTAGCAAAGTTTCTTAAATTCGGCAAGCGTTTCTTCAAACTCTTGCATTGCCGTTTCAAACGGCGCTTGCGTCGTCAAATCAACGCCCGCCCGTTTCAAAATCGTCACGGGGTCGGTAGCGCAACCACTTGTCAAAAACTCAACATAGTCGTCCACCGCAGGTTGACCTTCCATCAAAATTCGCTTGACAATGGAAATCGCCGAAACGATCCCCGTCGCGTATTTATACACGTAGAAAGAACGGTAGAAATGCGGAATTCTCGCCCACTCGTAAGCGATTTGCGAGTCGTGAACGATCCCGTCGCCGAAGTATTTTTGATTGAGCCCGTAATACAACTGACAAAGATTTTCCTTCGTCAAAGGCTCTCCTGCCTCCGCCTTTTCGTGCGCCGCCTGTTCAAATTCGGCAAATTGCGCTTGACGGAAAAGCGTCGCTCGAATACTGTCCATATAATAGTTGAGCAGGAATTTTTTGAGTTTCTCGTCCTCCGTCGCCCCGTACATATATTTGAGGAGCAACACTTCGTTCACCGTGCTTGCAATCTCCGCAAGAAAAATGGTGTAGCCGTGTTTTGCGTACGGCTGATTGCCCACCGAAAGATAGGAGTGCAACGCGTGACCCATTTCATGCGCAATCGTGAAAATTTCGTTGGTCGTTTCTTGATAGTTGAGCAGCACGTAAGGGTGGGTGTCGTACACGCCCGCCGAATACGCACCGTTGCGCTTCCCGTCCGTTTCGTACACGTCAATCCAACGCTCTTTCAAGCCCTTTTCAAGCAGCGCAGCGTAGTCTTTCCCCAGCGGCGCAAGACCCTTGATTACGAGTTTGTACGCCTCGTTAAACGGCAGTTTTACGTCGGCGTTTTCTACGAGCGGTACGTACACGTCGTACATATGTTGCTCGCCGAGCCCTAACTCTTTCGTACGCGTTTTGATATATTCGTGCAAGGTGGGAAGCGCACCGTTTACCGCCACGAGCAAGTTCTCGTATACGGACGGGGCTACGTCTTCACTCTCTAACGCCATTTCTAAACAACTACCGTATTTTCTCGCCGTTTTATAAAACACGTCTTGCTTCACGTTCCCATAGTACGTTTGGGTGATCACGTCGATAACGTTGATATACGCTTGATAGTATTTTTCAAACCACTCTTTGCGCTCTTCTTTCGTGCCGCTGTGGAGCACTAACCCGTACAACCCGTGGCTCATTTGCGTTTCTTCGCCGTTGAGCTGCGCTTTCGGTAAGTTCAAGTTGGCGTTATCGAGCATTGTGAACACGTCCGAAAACCCTTGCAACGGATCAGCGGCAAGCGCTAAAATACGCTCTTCCGCTTCGCTTAACACGTGCGCCTTGCTTTGCAGGATTTTACGGAGTTTATAATCGTAATCGACGAAATCGGGGTCGGCGATAAACGCTTGGAGCACGCTTTCGTCAAACGCCGTCAGTTCCGGCTCGATAAAGGATAACGCCGAGGCGATTTTGGAAATCAACAACCCCACTTGCGATAAATACGAGGAGTATTTCGCTTGGCGCATATCTTCGTCGCGGCGCAAATGCGCGTACGAGTACAATTTTTCCACGCGACGGAATAACCCGTCCGTCGTAGCGAATAATTCGAGCAACGTTGCTTTGTCTTGGAGTTTTCCGCTATACGCGGCAAGATCGAGCGCGGCGTATTCGCTTTCCACCGCCGCAAACTCCTTCTCCCAAGCCTCGTCGGAGGGGTAAATATCCGCAAGATCCCAAGTATATTCTATTGATACTTCTTTTCTTTCCATAACGTTCCTTTAATTTTTAAAACTATGAATCGGCGCGGGGATATTGCCGCCACGATTGATAAGTCTGCTCGAATCGGTATTGTGCACGGGCATTACGGGTGCACGACCAAGCAAGCCGCCAAAGTTTACTTGGTCTCCTACCGTTTTGTTGGGGGCAGGGATTACGCGAACCGCCGTCGTTTTATTATTGATCATACCGATTGCCGCTTCGTCGGCAATAATTGCAGAAATGGTGGTTGCGGGCGTATCGCCGGAGATTGCTATCATATCTAAGCCCACCGAGCAAACGCACGTCATTGCTTCTAATTTATCCAAAGTGATTTTTCCTGCTTCCGCAGCCTGAATCATTCCGATATCTTCGGAGACGGGGATAAACGCGCCGGATAACCCACCTACGCGGGAAGACGCCATTACGCCGCCTTTTTTTACCGCGTCGTTAAGCATTGCAAGCGCGGCGGTCGTGCCGTGTCCGCCAACCGTTTCCACGCCGAGTTCTTCCAAAATTTGTGCAACTGAATCCCCCATTGCAGGCGTGGGCGCAAGAGACAAGTCTACAATCCCAAACTGTGCGTTCAAACGCTTTGCCGCTTCTTTCGCAACGAGTTGCCCTGCACGGGTAATTTTGAACGCCGTGCGCTTGATCATCTCCGCCGCATCCGTTAAATCGGCTTCGGGAATTTTTTCGAGCGCGTGTTTTACTACGCCGGGACCGGATACCCCAACGTTTACCACCACGTCTGCTTCGCCAACGCCGTGGAACGCACCCGCCATAAAGGGATTGTCTTCTACCGCATTGCAAAAAGCCACGAGTTTTGCCGCGCCGATCCCGTCCTTATCCGCCGTTAATCGCGCCGCTTCTTTGAACGTTTCGCCCATCATTTTCACCGCTTCCATATTGATGCCGGAACGGGTAGAGCCAACGTTCACCGAAGAACAAAGCCTATCGGTCGTTGCAAGCACTTCGGGAATCGTTTGAATAAACGTTCTCTCGTAAGCCGCCGTTGCTTTGTGCACCAAAGCGGAATAGCCGCCCAAAAAATCGATACCGAGCGTTTTCGCCGCGTTATCCAGCGCCTTACCGACCAAGCCCGCCTTTTCCGGGAACGCCGCCGTAATTAAACTTACGGGCGTGACGGATACGCGTTTATTGACGATGGGAATTCCATATTCCCCCGAAAGCGATTCCGCCGTTTTTACGATATCTTTTGCCTTGGAGCAAACGCGATCGTACACGGCAAGCGCCGTTTCTTCCGCCGTTTCACGAATACAGGGCAAAAGCGAAATGCCCATAGTGATCGTACGGATATCCAAATGCTCTTTTTGAACCATATCAATGGTTTCGAGCACGTCGAAATTCGTAAACATAGAGTTCTCCTTCTCTCTTGTAATTATACGTTATGCATTGCGTTGAAGATATCTTCGTGCTGCATATAAATAGACATACCGATCTTTTCGCCAAGTTCTTTGCAATCCTTTGCAAGCGCCGAAAGTTCGGTACTTGCACCCGAAATATCCACGAGCATAATCATGGCAAAGTACTCCCCTAAAATCGTTTGAGAAATATCTTCGATATTCACGCTTCTTTCCGCGAGAAACTGGCTTACTTTTGCAATAATGCCTTTCTTGTCCTTTCCCGTCACCGTCACAACTGCACGCATAATTCTTTCTCCTTTTATCGTAAATCCTTATGTTTTTTGAGAACGATTAATCTTCGTCCTCATCCTTTTCAAGTTCCTTATCGAGAGCGCCTTCTTCCAGCTCTTCGTACTGTAATAAAAAACTCCCGCGCGAAACGTACCGAACCAAAGCCCCGCTTTTTATTTGCGGTTGCTCTACTTCTACGTCTACGTGCGTTTCACGATTCATCCACTCTCGTTTCTTTTTGTTCCATACCGTGAACACGTGGGTGAACACGTCTACCCCGTCTGCTAGCGTAGGGGTGTCCATTTGCCCTAAGTAGTACGCCTGTTCTTCTTTCTTAATCCCGTCTGAATGGGCACAAAGCATCTTATAGTAAGCGTTCACGCGAGCAAATTTTATCCCCAAATACAAAAACGCGAACACTAAATACGCCAGCGTTGCAGGATACACGCACACTTGCGGTAAAAATTGCATAGGGTCTTTATAAGGAAGCGACACGTAATATATAAGCCAAGCGGCGGCGTACAAAACATACGCCGCTGTGATAATGAAAAACACGCCGAGTACTTTTCGGCGTTGCTTTACAATCGCCGTTAAATCACTTTCCTTATAAATCTCTTGCATTTTTCTATCCTATTATTTCGCAATGAATAACACGCCGAGCGTGCCTTTGCCGCAGTGCCCCGTGATAACAGAGCCTGCAACCGTTTCTAAAATCTCTTCGAATTCAAAGCATTCTTTTACCTTTTCTCTTGCCACTTCCACAAGTTCGGGATCGGCAGAAGAGTGCGTGATAAAGCAACGCGACTTATCGTATTCGGGGTATTTTTCTTTCAAATACTCCACGTAGCGCTTAATACAACCCGCCATTCTACCTTTGTATTTACCACCTGCGCCAAGTTGCCCTTCGTGCATTTCAATGAGCGGGTGAATCCCTAACAAATTCGCGCCGTACATTGCCATACGCGAACATCTACCGCCCTTATACAAATAGTCTAATCTATCGGGCACGAACGAAGTGTTCACCTTATCGCGCAAACGGATCAATTCCTTTTCGATTTCTTCTATGGATTTTCCTTGATCGCGAAGTTCCGCCGCCTTTACAACGAGCAAGCCCTGCCCCGTAGAAAGCGCCTTACTATCCACAACTTTTACCTTGCCCCCAAACGTTTCCGCCGCCGTTTTCGCCACTTTATGGGAAACGGACGCTTTATCGGAAATGCTCACGTGCAGAACCCCTTCTGCACCTACAAGTTGTTCTTTGAAAAACTCCTCGTAATCTTCTTGGCTCTTTGCGCTTGTTTTGGGAAGTTGCTTAGTTTCTTCTACATAACGGAAAATATCTTGCGGGGTGATATTCACACCGTCTAAATACGTTTCCATATCCAAATGTACGTTCAAGGGTACTACCCCGATTTGATACTTCTGTGCATAACTCCCTAAATCGCAAGTACTGTCAGACGTAATTTTAATTGCCATATATGTTCTCCTTAAGGTTTTTTACTCATTTATGCTTCGCGAACGTTTTGTAGAAAGAAAAACTCTAACGCCGCACGGAATTCAATCGCCCACTCGGGCACAACCCCGTAAATATCCGTTTCTTTATAAAGCCCGTCTATCTTAGAATAGCCTTGTGCGTAGCGGCTATCTTCGCTATTTAAACGGTTGTCGCCCAGGAAAAAGATTTCACCTTCTTCCACCACGTATTCAAAATCCGCGTAGTCGGTAGGGATTAAACAATGGGCGTACGGCTCGGAAAGTTCTTCCCACGTTCCGCCTTCTTGCCAGTTCTTCCAAACGGAAATTTTACCGCCGCGTGAACGCACCCTATCGCCCTCTTTTGCAATTAGACGCTTAATGATGTAATTCGTGCCGCTTTCTTGCCACTCTTGGTAGCCGCCTACGTA
>JAFTHR010000260.1 GCA_017457345.1 Clostridia bacterium
AGTCTTCGTCGCTCCCCATACTATTTTCGGGACGGGTGGAAAGTTCCACGTGATACTTAAAGCCGAACAACGTGTAAACTTCGTTGATAAGGCGAACGATCCCCTTAATTTCCGATTTGATTTGTTCGCGAGTCATAAAGATGTGCGCGTCGTCCTGCGTGAAGCAACGTACACGGAATAACCCGTGCAATTGCCCCGATTTTTCGTGACGGTGCACCAGCCCAAGTTCGCCCATACGAATAGGCAAATCCTTATAACTGTGCGGTTCGTTTTTGTAGACTAAAATACCGCCCGGGCAGTTCATAGGTTTAATGGCAAAATCTTCGTCGTCTACCTTGGTCGTGTACATATTATCACGGTAATGCGACCAGTGCCCGGAAGTTTCCCAAAGGGAACGGTTGAGCATAATCGGCGTGTTTACTTCCACGTAGCCTTCTCTCGTGTGGATTTGACGCCAGTAGTCGATCAACGCGTTTTTAAGCACCATACCGCGGGGAAGGAAGAAGGGCAAACCTTTGCCTTCGTTTAAAATAGCGAACAATTTGAGTTCTTTCCCAAGTTTGGTATGATCGCGCTTTTTCGCTTCTTCGAGCATTGTGAAATAGGCTTCCATTTCATCCTTTTTCGCAAACGCCGTGCCGTAGATACGGGTGAGCAGTTTATTGTGCTCGTCCCCACGCCAGTATGCGCCTGCAATACTCGTAAGTTTAAACGCTTTAATTTTGCCCGTAGACGGCAAGTGCGGACCTTTACAAAGGTCTACGAATCCACCTTGTTTATAGAAGGAAAGAACGGCGTCTTCGGGTAAATCTTCAATGAGTTCCACCTTATAATCTTCGCTATATTCTTCCATCAATGCAATCGCTTTATCCCGTTCCAACGTAAATCTTTCGATCGGCAAATTGCTCTTGATAATCTTTTGCATCTCCACTTCCACTTTCGCTAAATCGGCTTGGGAAATGGGGGTGACGAAGTCTACGTCGTAATAAAACCCGTTGTCGATTACCGGGCCGATAGAAAGTTTACAGGTAGGGTACACCGTTTTCAAGGCTTGTGCGAGCACGTGTGCACAGGTGTGGCGGTAAACACGCAACCCTTCTTTATCTTTAAGGGTTAAAAGTTCTAAGGAATCCCCTTCTTGGAGCACGTGCGATAAGTCCACCAACTCACCGTTTACTTTCGCGCAAACGGCGTTTCTTGCCAAGCCTTCGGAAATAGCAAGAGCCGCTTGCATGCAGGTTGCGCCCGCTTCCAAAGACATACTCTCGCCGTTTTTCAAAATAACGTTCATCTGTATTTCTCCTTACTTTTGGTATTTTCTTTCTCTTTTTATGCCTTTACGGAAAACAAAAAACGCCCTAAACTCCCTACAAGAAGTTTAAGGACGCATTAAAAACGCGCGGTTCCACCTTAATTGCCGAGCCTTGCTCGACCGCTCTTTTATACCGTTTTCCGAACGCGAAGTGGTTTCGACCTTTGCCCGAAATTACCCGTCTTCCAGCCAAGGACGGACTCTCTGTGAACCCTGCGGCAACGCTACTTGTCTTCACAATTCCTATTGTAATCCTTTCTTTTTTATTTGTCAACGGTTTTTTAGTAAAAAACGGCATTTTCTTTATAGTATTTATGCAAAAACCGACCAACGTCTTCCGCAGGCTCGTCGTAGCACAAAATCTTTTTCGCGCCCGTTAAGATGAGTTCGCCGATCACCGAATACTCTCCAAAGAGTTTGCTTTTTTCGCTTACGCGGTAGTCGCCGTCGTACACTTTCCCGTCTTTTAGATACGCTTTGCCTTGCCCTTCGTCGATTAAAAAGGACAAAAAACTCTCTAAATACGCCCCGTTGAATTCGGGGGAAATGTAAGCGGAAACGTCTGCCCAACGCTCTTTTAAATCGTTTAAACGGAAATTAAAAACGCCGTCGATAACGTATTCTCGATATCCTTTAACGCGAGAAAAAATATGGGCGTAATCGTCGCGATAGTCCGCCGCCGTAAGAGCGGCAAGCAATATCGTTTTTTCTTCGGCGCTCAGCATAGGAAGCGGCAACCGTTTTTGAAAAAAACGGTATTTGTAGCCGATTGCAAGCACGTCGGCAACGTTTGCCTCCGTAGCACGGCGAACGTACGGGCAATACTTGCCCTCTATTCTAAACTCCACGCGCGTTCTATCGCCGTCGCAACCGATATCGAACTGCGCAGGTAAAAAGGAAAAACGTTCCTTTATTTTTTCGTAAATATAGGCGGCGTATAAATTGTTCACGCCTTTTTGAGTGACCGTTATTTTTTCCACAATCTTATTGTATGCCGAGCGGAGAGAATTATTTATTCGATTTCTTAAAATTATTCGCTACTTCTACCGCGTTTATTGCTTGACTTGTTTATAAAAATGTTCTATAATATACGAACATAAGATTATCGCGGCGCGCGAGCCGCAAAGAACGGAGGTCGTTTTACAATGGATATGAAATCCGTGGAAAGCAAATGGCAAGCCAAATGGGAAAAGAACAAGCAAAACGTGTTCAATAAAAAGAACGCCGATAAAAAATGGTACGTTTTAGAAATGTTCTCTTATCCTTCCGCTGCAAACCTGCACGTAGGGCACTGGTATAACTACGGTCCTACCGATTCCTACGCACGCTTTAAAAAAATGCAAGGCTACGAAGTGTTCCAACCTATGGGGTTCGACTCGTTCGGTCTGCCTGCGGAAAACTACGCCATTAAAACGGGCGTTCATCCCCAAGATTCCACCGAGAAAAACATTGCAACGATGGAACGTCAACTTCGAAATATGGGGGCTATGTTCGATTGGAGTGCAGAAATTATTACGAGCCACGAAGATTATTATAAGTGGACGCAATGGCTCTTTTTGCAACTCTATAAAAAAGGGCTCGCTTATAGAAAAGAAGCGCTCGTAAACTGGTGCCCTTCCTGCGAAACGGTGCTTGCTAACGAACAAGTTATCGATAACAAGTGCGAACGCTGCTCTTCGCAAGTACTCCGCAAGGATATGACGCAATGGTTCTTTAAAATTACCGACTACGCCGAAGAATTGCTCGACGATCTCGATACCATTGATTGGCCCGAAAAAACGAAATTGATGCAAAAGAACTGGATCGGTAAATCGACCGGTTGTGAAATTAACTTTGAGTGTGAAACGGGCGACACGATCACCGTGTTCACTACCCGCCCCGACACCGTGTTCGGCGTAAACTATATCGTTATCGCTCCCGAACACCCGCTCGTGGAAAAATTGAAAGAAGCGCACCCTGAAAAAGCGGAAGAAATTGAAGCGTACGTACTGTACGCCGCTAGCGCAAACGATATTGACCGTCTTTCCACCGGCAGAGAAAAAACGGGTGTGTTCTCCGGCGCATACGCCACCCACCCCTTAACGGGCAAACAAGTTCCCGTGTACCTTGCCGACTACGTGCTCTACTCTTACGGTACGGGCGCCGTAATGGCGGTTGCCGCTCACGATGAGCGTGACTTTGAATTTGCTAAGAAATACAACTTGCCCATCACGCAAGTTATCCAAAAACAAGGCGGCGAAACGGTTTTACCGTTTACCGAAGACGGTATTTTGGTCAATAGCGGCTCCTTCGACGGACTTTTCGGCGACGAAGCACGCGACGCGATCGCTCTTCACCTTTCCAAGATCGGCAAAGGTTGCAAAAAAGTAAACTACCGTTTGCGCGACTGGTCGGTATCCCGTCAACGCTACTGGGGCGCACCGATTCCCGTTGTGCATTGTGAAAAGTGCGGCGTTGTGCCCGTTCCTGAAAAAGACTTGCCCGTGAAACTCCCGTACGACGTGGAGTTCCGCCCTACGGGGAAATCCCCGCTTGCCGGTCACGAAGGGTTTATGAATTGCACCTGCCCTAAATGCGGCGCAAACGCAAAACGCGATCCCGATACGCTCGATACCTTCGTATGTTCTAGTTGGTATTACCTTCGCTACCCCGAATCAAACAACGAAAAGCAGGCTTTTAGCAAGGAAATTGCCGATAAGATGCTCCCTGTTGACGTATACGTTGGCGGATCGGAACACGCTTGTATGCACCTTTTGTACGCGCGCTTTATCACCAAAGCGCTCCGCGATATGGGGTATATCTCGTTTAGCGAACCCTTTAAACGTCTCGTTCACCAAGGCATTATCTTAGGGCCTGACGGAAACCGTATGTCGAAATCCCGCGGGAACGTTGTTTCCCCCGATAAATACGTGGGTGAATACGGTTCGGATATCTTCCGCTTGTACTTGATGTTCGGCTTCAGTTATACCGAAGGCGGCCCTTGGAACGACGACGGGATTAAGTCTATTGCCAAATTCGTGGACCGCGTGGAACGTTTGGTACGCAAATCGACCGAACTTCCCGCAAACAAGGCGGAACTTGGTAAGGCGGAAAAAGAACTCGACTACGTGAAAAACTACGCCGTGAAGAACATCACGAGAGACGTGGAAATGTTCTCTTTCAACACTTCGCTTGCAAGATTGATGGAATACGTGAACGCACTCCAAAAATACGATAACGAAGTGGCTGAAAAGAACGGCGCGTTCTACAAAGCCTGCGTGGAAGATTTGATCCGTATGCTTGCACCGTTCGCACCCCACTTGAGCGAAGAACTTTGGGAAATCGTGGGCAAAAAGACTTCCGTGTTCGAAGAAGACTACCCCGTTTGCAACGAAGCGGCACTCGTAAAAGCCGAAACGGAATACGCCGTTCAAGTGAATAGCAAAATTAAAACCAAAATGATGATCGCAGAGGGGCTTTCCGACGAAGAAGTGATTGAACTCGTGAAAGCAAATAGCGACGTTGCTCCTTTGCTTGAAGGCAAATCGATTAAGAAAGCCATTGTGGTGAAAGGTAGATTAGTCAACCTTATCGTAGGCTAAGTTAACAAAAAAAATTAGGGCAAACGCACCAGCGTTTGCCCTTTCTTTTTACATACTTTCATTCTTTTTGCGAATACTTTAGGTATGAAAAAGTTTCACCTTATCCCCCGCACCTTAGCCACACTCTTTATTTGTGTTTTTGCGTTCGCTTCCTGCTCGCAATCTCGCGAAGCAAATCCGCAACTTATACAACCGCAAGTAGAGCGCGTTATCGTAAACCGCTCCGCACCACCACCTTCTCCGTTTTGGGACGTTTCTACCGTGGATATATCCCACGTGAGCCCCACGCGCAAACTTATTGCGCTTACGTTCGACGACGCACCCGTCTCATCCTTTGAAAATCTCGTGGCGGTGTTCGCCGAATACAACCTGCAAAATCCCGATTGCCAAGCCTGTGCCACCGTATTTTTCAACGGCACGTATTTGCGTTCAAACGGCGCGGCGGCAATCTCGGCTCTTTCCGTTGGGTTTGAACTTGCCAACCATAGCAATCATCACTTGGATTTAAGCAAAATAGACGAAGAAACGGCGCGAAAGGAAATCGATACCGTAGACGAATATCTCTCCGTTATAGACGGAAAAGAAAAGCACTTATTCCGCCCGCCGTACGGCAAACTTGGAAAAGAGAGCAAAGCCGCAATCGGCGTGCCGATTATCAACTGGTCTATCGACACGTTAGACTGGAAAGGTCGCAGCGAAAAAGAAATTTTTGAAACGGTATTTTCGCAAAAAGAAGACGGCGCTATCGTGTTAATGCACGACGGCTACTCTCAAACGGTACAAGCGGTAAAGCGGTTATTGCCCGCTTTAAAGGAAGCGGGATATCAAGTGGTTAGCGTTTCGCAAATGGCAAAAGCACACAACTGTCCTTTAAAAAACGGGAGCGTATACACGCGCGCCCGCGACTTAAATAAATAAGCGGAAAACAAAAACGCGTGCCGAGCACGCGTTTTTTATTAAAAGGCTTCTTTGCAAAGGGCGCGGAAGAAATCCGCACAGTCGTTTATCCACACGCTATTCTTTCTTAAATACGGCTTGGGATAGTTGATATCAAAATCGCACGTTGCCGCGCCGTGAGAACCCGTGGGGTACACGTGGAGTTCATAAGCAATGCCTTGATCGGCAAGCGCAAGCGCGTGCAATAAGGAATTGCGAGCGGGCACAATCTCGTCGTCTGCCGTCGTCCAAATAAAGGTAGGCGGCGTTTGATCGGATACGCGTTCGTTCAAACAAAGTTTTTCTTGAAGCACCGCTTTTTCTTGCGCGGAGTAGGATTGCAACAAGTTTTCGTAACTACCCAAATGCGCAGGACCTTTGCAGGTGATAACCGGGTAAGAAAGCCCCACCGCTTTCGGCTTGCAATCGAGCACCATATCGGTGTGCTCTTGCATATTTTGCCATTCCACGGAAAGATTCGCCGTTAAATGTCCGCCCGCCGAGAAACCAACCACGAACACTTCTTCGGGATTTACGAAAAATTCTTTGGCGTTCTTTTTCACGTAGTCTACCGCCGAGGCAAGTTCTAAAAGTTGCTCAGGGTATCGAACGCCTTCCCCATCCGTACTAATTAAATAGGTTAAAACGAATACCTGGTAGCCTTTTGCAAGGAACGCCGCGGCGATCGGATCGCCTTCTCGGATAGAAACGAACCCGTAGCCACCGCCGGGAACAACCACGAGCGCAGGTCTGCGCCATTCGGGATTTTCCATATCGTGCACACTGGTCATAATCGTACAGGAAAGTTTGCCACCCTGCACTTTATAGCCTTCGTTTTTTAATTCCACCTCAAAACTACGCATACTCTTTCTCCTAATTAGTTAAAAAATTCGTTATAAATTGCACGAATACAAGCGGTGCAATCCTTGCCGTCTACACCAACGATAATGTTTAACTCACTCGATCCTTGGTCGATCATTTTCACGTTAATCCCCGCTTCCGAAAGAGCCTTGAACAAGCGCGCGGAAGTACCCACGTTCTTGGTCATACCGTGCCCTACGGTGGCAACGAGCGCAACGTCTTCGTGCACCGTCACGTGGTCGGGAGAAACCGCTTCTTTCATTTCTTCAATAATCGTTTCAAGCACACCGCCGCCTAAATACGCATTGTCGATAACCAAGGACATTGTGTCGATCCCCGAAGGCAAATGCTCGAACGAAATACCGTGGCGATACAGCACGGAAAGCATTTTTTGCGTGAACCCGATCTCCGAGTTCATCATAGATTTTTCAAGCGAAATAACGGTGAAATCGCGCTTTCCTGCAACGCCGGTCACCACGTTATCACTTGCCGTTCTATGCGCAAAGGGCACGATTTTCGTACCTGCGTCTTCCGGGCGGAAAGTGTTGCAAATGCGAATGGGAATCCCTGCGCTGCGCACGGGGAAAATGGATTCGCTATGTAAAACGTTCGCACCCATATACGAAAGTTCTCTAAGTTCTTGGTAGGAAAGTTCGCGCATACATTTCGGCGAATTCACGATTCTCGGATCGCATGCGTAGAAACCGCTTACGTCCGTCCAGTTTTCGTACAACGAAGCCTTCACCCCTC
>JAFTHR010000261.1 GCA_017457345.1 Clostridia bacterium
ATACACATAGTTTCCGCCGTAAAGTCAATTACCTTCAAGTTTTGGTTGATGATATCGGCATAGCGCAACATTTCGTATTTCTTTGCGTTGGGGTTCGTTTTCGGATCGGAATCGTAAATCCCGTCTACGTTTTTAGCCATCAGCAACACGTCCGCACCAATTTCGCAAGCACGGAGCGCCGCCGCCGTATCCGTTGAACAGTACGGGTTGCCCGTTCCACAAGCGAAAATCACGATTCTACCTTGCTCGAAATGACGAATTGCTTTGCGCAAAATAAACGGCTCTGCAAGGGATACCATACTAAGCGCCGTTTGCACGCGCACGGGCACGCCGCGTTGTTCAATCGCGTCCATCATAGCGAGTGAGTTCATTACGGTGGAAAGCATACCGATATGATCCGCCGTGGTGCGTTCCATATTCGTGCCTTGACGACCACGCCAGAAGTTGCCGCCGCCGATAACGAGCGCCACTTCCACCCCGAGTTTATGCACTTCTACGATTTGATCCACAACACCTGCGATCACTTCTGAGTTCAACCCAAATCTTTGTTCCCCGGCAAGCGCCTCGCCTGAAAGTTTCAAAAGAATCCTTTTGTATTTTGGCTGCATAACTTCCTCCCTACTTTTTCTTATCTTTTTTATTATAACATATTCCGCTTAATAAATCCATATAAAAAGCCAAAAAAATAATGAAAAATCCAAGAAAATTTTTCTTTTTGCTTGAAAGCAAATCCTTATTTTAAAAATCGCCTAAATATAGTGAAACCGCACAGAAAATGTTCTGTACGGTTATCCTTTCTTAAATGATTATTTTTGCATTGCAGCAACTTGTTTTGCAACTTCTGCGCTCAAATCTTCGCTCTTCTTTTCTAAGCCTTCGCCCATTACGTAGAACACGAAACGATTGATGGAAACGTTCCCTGCCTTCTTCAAAAGGTCGGAAACCTTTACCTTATCGTCCTTAATGAACGGTTGTTCAAGCAAGCAGTTTTCTTCGTAGAACTTCTTCACTCTACCCATCACCATCTTTTCAGCGATCGCTTCGGGTTTGCCTTCGTTCATTGCTTGTTGCTTCAACACTTCTTTTTCCTTTTCCAAAACGGATGCAGGAACGTCTTCTTTTGCAAGATATTCAGCCTTCGTGAAAGCAATTTGAAGAGTCACTTCGTGAGCAACTTCTTTTGCCGCTTCCGTTGCTTCGCCTGCTACGTCGAGCAATACGCCGAGTTTACCACCCAGGTGGATATAACTTGCCATAAAGCCTTCGGTGGTGTATCTAACGAATCTTCTAACGGCAATCTTTTCACCGATAACAGCGGTTTGACCTTTCAAATAGGTTTCAACCGAAACACCGTCTTCCATGGTGCAGCCGAGCAATTCTTCTACGGATGCGGGATTCGCTTTCGCAACAACGGCCGCAACCGCGTTTGCAATTACGGTGAATTGAGGGTTCTTTGCAACGAAGTCTGATTCGCAGTTTACTTCGAGCAATACGCCTACGTTGCCTTCGATATAACTTGCTACGATACCTTCAGCAGCGATTCTGGAAGCCTTCTTTTCTGCCTTAGCAATCCCTCTTTCTCTCAAAAGGTCTGCGGCTTTATCCATGTTGCCGTCTGCATCGGTTAACGCCTTTTTACAATCCATAACGCCTGCGCCCGTTCTTTCGCGGAGTGCCATAACGTCTTTTGCGGTAAATGCCATATTCTTATTTCTCCTGTTTTTGGATTTTTCTTTTCCTTATGCCGATTAAGCGTTTTCTTCCGTAGCAACCGCTTCTTCTGCAACTTCTTCCGTCGTTTCAACGAGCGCTTCTTCGCCTTGGTTTGCTTCAATAACTGCGTTTGCAATAACCGACGAGATAAGTTTGATTGCACGGATAGCGTCGTCGTTGCCGGGGATTACGTAATCCACTACGTCCGGATCGCAGTTCGTGTCGGTAATAGCAACAACGGGGATACCCAAAATCTTTGCTTCTTTGATTGCGATATCTTCGCTGTGGGGGTCAACGACGAACATAACGCCGGGTTTAGACTTCATGTTCTTAACGCCGCCAAGGTTTGCTTGGAGTTTTTCCATTTCCTTTTTGAGACCCATAACTTCCTTTTTAGGCAAGTACTCGAAATCGCCGTTTGCTTCCATTGCTTCGAGTTTGATAAGTCTTTCCACACGGCTTCTCATGGTGGTGAAGTTGGTCAAGCAGCCGCCGAGCCAACGGGAGTTCACGTAGAACTGACCGCATCTTTCAGCTTCTTCCTTGATCGCTTCTTGCGCTTGCTTTTTCGTACCCACGAAAAGTACGCTCTTGCCTGCTTTTACGCTATCGCAAACGAACTTATACGCTTCTTCGATAAGGTTTGCGGTAAGTTGCAAGTCGATAATGTGAATATCGTTTCTTGCCGCGAAGATGTACTTTTGCATTTTGGGGTTCCACTTTCTGGTTTGGTGACCGAAGTGAACGCCCGCTTCCAAAAGTTGTTTCATAGTGATAACTGCCATAATTTACCTCCGTTATACCTCCCCGCCTTGCGTTGGCTCGCAACTTATCCGCATTGAAAGATTTTACGGACACGGATTGCGCGCTTGAACGGGTGTGTATTTTTTAGCCTTTCTATTTTAACATATCGCAAAAAGATAAGCAACTTATTTTAAGCGCGTTTTTCAATCTTTTTGCGTTTTTTATAAAAAAACGGGCGGTTTTTTTCCGCCCGTCTCCGTTTTTACCAGATAACGATTTCTTCGTTTGCACCGTAATGCCAGTAGTTCCCGCCGTCCGTTGGTACGTCCGCTTCGTTTTCCACGTAGTAGTACCGCGTTGCCGAAGTTAAATTATCGTTTTTATTGCCTATCGAAAGAGCCGACCAATCGGTTGACCCTCCTCTATAATATACCTTCGTTAAATTGTCCGATTGATGGAACGCATAAGAGCCGATTGAAACCGACTTTCCAAGCACCACGCTTTCTAAACTATCACAATCTTGGAACGCAAAAGACTCTATGGAAACAACCGAATCAGGAAGAATTACCTGCGTTAAACTATCACACAAACGAAAAGCACTTTCGCTAATAGAAACAACTAAATTAGGCACAACGAATTTCGTTGCGGTTTTTCCTACAGCATATAAAACGAGAATCGTACCGTCTTTGGAATACAGATTTCCATCCACCGATTTATAAGCCGCATTGCCTGCCGAAACGGTAAAACTCGTTATGCTATCACAACCGTAAAACGCATCCTTACTGATAGAAGAAACGCCGTCACCGATCACCACGCTCGTTAAACTATAACACGCAGAAAAAGCGTATCTATCAATTTGCGTCACAGAGTTCCCCACCGCTACACTCGCCAAATTATAGCACGCAGAAAACGCTTTTTCAGAAATTGCCGTTACGGAATAAGCCGTTCCGCCGTAAGAAATAGACGCGGGGATAGTTGCTTCCAAAACGTTTTTAGGTTGAGCGGCAACGATAGCCGTATTGTTCTTTATACCGTATCGAAGTCAACCTACCACGGTATAAATAAACCCGTCTCCCGCCACTTCGTTTTCCGTGCAATTCCAAACTACGGGACAAGTAGGGTTGAATAAGCCAACGTCCCAACCGATCCAATGCGCGTCCCAACCGCTTGGTTTGAGTTCCGCTTCGCAATAAATCGTTGTACTTTCAAAATTATAGAACGCATCCTTTTCAATGGTGACAATTGAATTTGGAATAACGACTGCCATCAAATAATCTTCGGCTTCAAACGCTTTTTTTTGCAATCGCCGTGACGGGTAATTCACTATACGTAGACGGAATAACCACCATAGCATCCGTACAAGTTCCCACGCCCGTAACGGAATAGGAAACGCCGTCTGCATTCAAGGCATAAGTAAGCCCCTCACTAGGCGTTGTGGGTAATTGTTGTCCGATTGAAGAACCGCTTGAAGAACTACTCGAAGAATGATTCGAATCATTACAAGTAGCCATCCCGAGCACACAAGTTGCCGTACCAATAACAGCCCATCATTTTCATAGAATTTTTTGGTTCATCACG
>JAFTHR010000262.1 GCA_017457345.1 Clostridia bacterium
ACGCCGCCGTTTCCGCCGCCGTGGCAATCTATGCAAAAGCCCGCGCTCTCCCCATCTATTCGGTGGAGCGGAAAGATATGAAAATCTCCATCACGTTCGATTGCGCTTGGGGAACGGATTTCACCGATAAAATACTTACCTGTATGGCACAAAACGATATAAAATGCACCTTTTTCGCCGTGGAATTCTGGGTGGAGAAAAATCCCGAATTCGCAAAACGGATTGTAGAAGAAGGGCACGAACTCGGCACGCATAGCAAAACGCACGCCTATATGAGCAAACAAAGCGAAGGAGAAATTCGCGAAGAACTCCGCTCTTCTAGCCAAACGATCGAACGAGTGACGGGCAAAAAATGCGAACTCTTCCGCGCTCCGTACGGAGACTATAACGATAGGCTAATCAACACGGCAAAAAGCGAAGGCCTTTTCACCGTGCAATGGGACGTGGACTCGCTAGATTGGAAAAACCTTTCTTCCAGCGAAATTGCCGAACGGATTATCGACGGAGTACAACCCGGCTCTATTATCCTTTGCCACAACAACGGCTTGCATACCGCGGCGGCGCTTCCGCAAGTGTTCCGCGTGTTAAAAGCGCGCGGATACCAGTTCGTTCCCGTGGGCGAACTCATCTACCGCAGCGGCTACACGATAGACGTTGCCGGCAGGCAAAAGCCCGCCGATTCGTAATTTCAAACGCAAAAAATAATATACTTTTTGGAGGCAATATGAACTACTTATCAGAAAAGAACAACAAGGTTTTTTTATCGGGTGAAATCGTTAGCGAAGCCACCTTCTCCCACGAAGTTTACGGCGAAGGATTTTATGAATTTTTCGTGCGCGTATACCGTCTTTCGGGGCAGGCGGACATTTTACCCGTCACCGTTTCCGAGCGGCTTGCCCAACGCGCCGATTTGGTGATGGGAAAATCCATTTGTGCTATCGGGCAATTCCGTAGTTATAACAAAATCGAAAACGGCAAATCACGGTTAATGCTCACCGTGTTCATCCGTGAACTACTCGAAGAGCCGCAAGGCAAAAACCCGAATAGCATTTTGCTCAGCGGCTACATTTGCAAACCGCCCGTCTACCGCACTACCCCCTTTAACCGAGAAATCGCAGACGTGCTCGTTGCCGTCAATCGCGCGTACAATAAATCGGATTATATTCCCTGTATCGCGTGGGGCAGGAACGCGCGGTTCGTAAAGAACTTAAAAGTGGGCGATCGCGTTGCCGTTTCGGGTAGAATCCAAAGCCGAGAATACCAAAAGAAACTCTCCGAAACGGATATCCGTACCATGACGGCTTACGAAGTTTCCGTTTCCAAACTTGCCGCATTCGAAGCAGGGGAAGAATTCGATTTAGAGAGCGAATTCGATTTATACGCCCTGCAACCGCAAGACGATCACGAAGATACCGCCGATATCGTTTAACAAACTTCTTCCGCATAGCGGAAGATTTTTCTTTTTTCGACGGATTTTTCTCCTTTTTTTACTTCTATTCGCCTGCGCCCTTTCATATATTAGAATAACCGCTGTAAAAGAAAAGGAGAATACTATGAACGAACTCGAATACGCAAAAATGCTTGAAATCCCCGTTTCCACGGTCAACGTGGTTAAAAAACAACGCCGCGGCGCAAAACGCCCTGCGAGCACCGAACTCAAAAACAAAGTAATCGATCAAATTAACGAGAAATTAAGCGGCGCGGAAATCCCGTCCACCGCACCTATAACGGAAGCGGAAGTAGCGCCCGCGCTCGCAACCGAAACGGTAGACGAACGGTTAGACACGGTGCTCGTTTACCCGAATAAACGCGCTCGCAAACGCGCCCTTGCGGAGTGGTTTTCCTCTTCTAAAGAACCAACCTACGCTCCGCAAGAAAACGATCCGTTTGCCATTCAGGAAGAAGTCACTCCAAACGAACTCCCCGCCGAAGAGAGCGAATTTGTAGACGCTCAAACGTTGCGCAAAGAAAAGCGCGCCAAACGAATTCTCGGCGCGGAATTTGCGGCGGCGTGCGCCTTGGTCTGCGGCATTTTCTTAACGAACGCGTTAATGCCCACGAGCGCCATCAACACCTTTTTTGCCGGCTTATTCCCCGCCGAAAAGGAACAGGACACCCGCGTTTATACCGATTTCAATCTAGATAAAGTGGTGGGCGACTACACGGACGCCGAATTCACCCTTTCCAACGGCGTGTTAACGTTCACCCAAAAATGCTGCGTTTACCCCGCCGTGGACGGCACGGTTTCTAGCGTGGCGCAGGCGGAAGACGGCTCGTACACCGTGACGATTGCTCATAGCGACGCCTTCTCCGGCGTAATCGCCAACTTGGATTACGTGTACTACGCGGTGGGCGACGAAGTGTATTCAAACGTGCCTATCGGTTTCTCGAACGGAGAAAAGGCGGTGGAAGTTAGTATGTTCTGGGAGGGCGAACCGCTCAACTGCTACGAATTAGACGAACAAAACTGCTTAACTTGGATCGAACAAGAACAAGACGCTTAAAAAGAAAGCGTCGTTTTGAAAACGCCGTCTTACCCAAACTATCCCTGCACCCACTCTTTTTATTGCTCGGTGCGTGGTACTTATTTCGCGGTGAGGCGGCGCTCTTTTTCGTGAGCGCAATCGTAGCCCTCCAACACGAATACGCCCACGCTTTCACCGCCGCAAAACTTGGCTTTCGCTTAAATAAAGTGACGCTTATGCCCTACGGTGCGGTAATAGACGGCGACCTAGAAGGCATCACGGCAATAGACGAACTTAAAGTGGCGCTTAGCGGTCCTTTTTGCAATTTATGCACGGCGCTTTTCTTCGTTTCTATTTGGTGGCTCTTCCCCGATACGTACGCTTTTACCGATCTTGCGTTCTTTGCATCTATATCCATTTTCTTGGTAAATCTCTTACCTGCCTACCCGTTAGACGGGGGCAGAGCATTGTTTTGCCTATTAAAACACCTGTTTTGCAGGCGCGGGATTTCCCCCAAGGACGCCGCTCGAAAAGCGAAAAAGATTTGCAAAATCGCTTCGTTTGTGGTAGCGCTTTTAGCCCTTGCAATTTTTATCATTTTGCAAGTGCGCAAAACGAGCAATTTAACCCTTTTATTTTTTAGCCTGTTTCTAGCGGTGGGCGCGGTAGGATGCGGCGGAGAAGCCGACTACGGGCGCTTACCCCTCTCTACCTTTGCCGACTTAAAAAAGGGTGCGGAAATCCGCACCGTTGCGTTCGACGAAAGTACCCCCGCAAAGCGCGCCGTTTGCTTTTTAGAAAAGGGCAAATACCTGGTTTTGCAGGTGCATAGAAAGGGCGAAAAAATAGGCGTTCTCTCCCAGGACGATTTTTTAAAAGGCTTAGAAAGCAAACCTTTTACCGCGCCGCTTGGAGACTTTCTTTTCGATAAATAAAAAAACGCGGCACGCCGCGTTTTCTTGTTTTACAGATATTCTTTTAACCGTTTTTCAAACCCTTCTTCAAGTTCGATCAATTCTTCCAAAAGGGCAAGCACGCGATCGTCCGCGCAATCGTAGGCTTCCGTTTGGGAGGTGCGCAGAGAAGTTATCCCCATCACCGTGCCGTTGATCATCATCTCCGCGATATGAGCGCGGGAATTGTCGGTAAAGGTACTCATTTTAATCGAGCTCCACATCATTGCCTTTTTAATGGGATTCGGCTCTTTCACTTCCACTCCCTTATCCTTGGCAAGGCGCGCCGCCTGAGCGCTCACCCTTTCGTACTCTTCGTGCTGGGCAAGAATTTCGGCACGCAAACCGTCGTCGTCGACCGCAGGTAAGATGTCTGCAATCGATTCAAGCGCCAACTGGCAGTTGCGGTAAATCTCCGCTAAAATCTCTTCACTTTGTTTGTTTTTATTTTCTTCCATAACCATTCTCCTTTTTCCTTTAATTTGTTCGAAAAAGGGTTTACTTATGTAAAAAAAGGCAAAAAAAGATAAAAAGCCGCCAAAAAACGCTTGACGGACTTTTTGAAAGTATGTTATATTTATATGCGAGCCGATAGGAACGGGCTTTTTTAAGTTGCTTTTTTTAGCACGCCTTGCGTTCTTCGAGACTGGAAAGAGGAGGTAAAAATCTATGTACGCTATTATCGATAACGGCAACAAGCAATACAAGGTAGCGGAAGGGGATATCGTTAAAGTTGAAAAACTTTCTGCAAAAGAAGGCGAATCCGTTTCTTTCAACGTTGTAATGGTTGCTGGTGACGACGGTATCAAAGTGGGCGCAGACGTTGCTAACGCAAAAGTAAGCGGCACGGTCGTAAAGCAAGCCAAGGATAAGAAGATTATCGTCTTCAAATACAAGGCAAAGAAGAACGAACGTAAAAAGCAAGGTCACAGACAGCCTTTCACCGCAGTTAAGATCGAAAAAATCGAACTTTAATTGCACACCCCCTTGCGCATAAGTACGCGTGGGCCAAAAAATGAAAAAAAGGAGAAATAAAAATGATTTTTATCAGTTTATTCGCTCATAAAAAAGGTACCGGTTCTTCCCACAACGGCAGAGATAGCGAAGCAAAGCGCCTCGGTTGCAAAAGAGCAGACGGTCAATTCGTTCTCGCTGGCAACATTCTCGTTCGCCAAAGAGGTACGAAGATCTATCCCGGTACGAACGTAGGCATCGGTAAGGACGACACGCTTTTCGCCCTTGTAGACGGTGTGGTTCGTTATGAAAGATTGGGCAAAGATAAGAAACAAGCGAGCGTTTACCCTCAAGTTGTGGCTGACGCCGAATAAGCGAAAAACAAACGAAAACCTCTAGCGGTTGCTAGAGGTTTTTCTTTCCCTTTATTCTTCTTTCGGGAGTTTGGGCTCGGCAAGCGCCGTTTTATAATCGGTGTAAATTACAAACCCCGGTCTGCTTTTCGGCGGTTTTTTCACGTATTTCTTTTCGCAATAGTCCACGGGTATTTTATCCCCTAACCTGCCTTGGGAATAATAGGCGCAAATCTCCGCCGCCTGCTTTATAGCGCTTTCTAAAACGGGTTTCCCTTCCGTTTTTAACACCACGAACGCCGAGTGGTATTTTTGCGCGTGAAACCAAAGATCTTCCCCACGGCTCTCTTTGAGCAGACGATCGTTTTGCAAGTTGTTTCTACCCACGAGCACGCAAAAGCCTTCCACTTGGTATTTCCTATATTCTTGCGGTAGATCCTTTTTCTTTTTCGGGTTCTTTTTGTTTTCACGGAGCAATCCCGCTTCCAAAAGTTCTTCTTCAATCTCTTTTATATCGGCTTCCGTTTTGGCGTTTTGCAAGGAAAAGAGCACCGTTTCTAAATAGTAAAGTTCCTTTTCTTCTTCCTGTTTTCTCGGCAATAACGTCTCTTTTGCACGCTTTTGTTTTTGGTACGTTTTAAAATATCGTTGCGCATTTTTGGATGGAGACAAAGTGGGATCTAAACGGATTTTAATCTTTTCGCCGCTATACCAGTTGTCTAATTCCACGAAAGACGCGCCGCTATTTATCGCGTACAAGTTCGCCGTTAAAAGTTCCCCTTTTATTTTATTCTCTTCGCAAAGTTCCGCCTCGGCAAGTTTTGCCGACGTTTGCTCTAACTTTTTCACGCATTTCTTTTGCGCGTTCGTTGCCGCCGAAAGAAGTTTTCTAAGCCCGCCTTCAAACGCCTTTTTGTTCTCGCGCGCACTATAATATACGTCCTGCGCTTTATTGAGCGAAGGTTGCTTTTCGCCCCCTTGCACTTCAAACGCAAAAAAGTCGCTAGGCTCTTCACCGTTAGAAATTAAATGGGGCACACAGGGCTCGTTAAAACAAAAATCAGGCAAAAACTCGTACACGGGTGCTTCTTTTTTGCGTTTTACCACTTCTCGAGCGGTAGAAAGCGCTATTCCCGCCACTTTTGAAAACAAATACTCGGCAAGCGTTTCACTATCCGCGCCGTCCGCTTTCAAACGGTTAAACCCTTCGTCCACTTCTTTTAGCGCGGCAATATCGGTAATCTCCGCCTTTTCCTGCTTTTCCGGGAAGGCGTATTTTACGCCCGCAAAAAGCACTCTTTTCACGTCTTCCCCCAAGGACGTGGTTTTGAGTGCACCGAGCGTGACGCCGTTTTCCACGAGCACCAAGTTAGAGTATTTACCCATCAGTTCGCAGTAGAGCGTGCGTTCGCTTTGGGAGAAATCCCCCAAGCAGAAAAAGCGGATGGCGATAATCCGTTCAAAGCCCACTTGCTCCACCGATAAAATTTTTGCGCCCTGCAAATGCTTGCGCAAAAGCATACAAAAATTCGGTGCAACGGCAAGCGGTTCTTTTTCTTGCGTGGTGAGCCCAACGCGCGCGAACGTGGCGTGCGTGGAAAGGAGCAAACGCACGGTGGAAGAGCCGGTATAGAGCAATAAATGCACCTCGTCCTTACTCGTTTGGAGCACGCGGTTCACCTTGCTTTCTACAAGCAGCGTATTCAATTCTTTCGCAATTCTGCGGATATGGAACGCGTCCTG
>JAFTHR010000263.1 GCA_017457345.1 Clostridia bacterium
GGTATTCCGCCTTGTTATGTGGATTTTGAGTTATTTCGTGTACTTGCTCACCAACTTCAAGCGCGACGTTGAGGTTAGCGGTAAAATCGCAAGTATCCAACTCGAAATGGCTCGCGGTATGGAAAACCAAATCGGCGGCTACGGCGGAGGTGGTTCTGGCGGTGGATCCGGCGGCGGCTCGGGTGAAGGTACGGGCGGCGGCGCTGGCGGCGGTGGCGCAGGTAGCGGCGACGCCACGATCGGCGAACGCAAAAAAGAAACGCCCGATAAGCGGGATTTGTTCCCTTCGCTTGTAAAATTAGACGAGAAATATCCCGAACGCGAAACGGTTGAAAATGCCGAAGAAGTCACGCTTGAAGAATTCATTCTTCGTTTCCAAGCGTATGGGATTAGCCGTAAAATTTATTACGAATTACCTCTCATTCGTTCCTTCATTGCAGGTCTTTCGGCAACTCGACTTATCGTGCTTGAAGGTTTGAGTGGTACGGGTAAATCTATGATGCCGCGTATATTCTCGGAATTTACGGGCACGAAAACGTTCTTCGCTCCCGTTCAAGCAACGTGGAGAGATAAAACGGACTTGCTTGGCTACTATAGCGAATTCACCAAAACGTTTAAATCGACGGACTTCTTACAGAACTTGTACGAAGCGTCTTACATTGATAGAGTAAACGTAATGGTGCTCGACGAAATGAACATTTCCCGTATCGAGTACTACTTTGCAGACTTCCTGTCTATTTTGGAATATCCCGAATCGGAATGGAACATCCGCGTATTCGAACCCGAATTTGGGCAAGAAATGCCGAACAAACTCCAAAACGGTTATATACATATCCCCGACAACACCTGGTTCGTGGGAACGGCAAACACCGACGACTCCACGTTCACCATCACGGATAAAGTATACGACCGTGCTATCGTGCTTGATTTCTCCGAGAAATTCTCGCCGATTAAGAGCGATTACGACGCAACGCCCGTTCGTATCGGTGCGGAAGGACTTGTGGCGTTGTTCAAAAAGGCTCAAGAAGATCCAGAACTTTGCATGAACGAAGACGACCTTATAAAGTTTGGTAAGGTGTGCGATTTCACGCGTGATGCGTTCGACATTCGTTTCGGTAACCGTATTATGGTGCAAATTGAAAAATTCGTACCCGTATACGTAGCGCTCGGCGGCACGAAAGAAGCGGCAATCGACTTCATGTTCGCCCGCAAGATTTTGAGAAAACTCAACGGTATGTTCGAAGACTACGTAAAAGACGAATTGATTGCCCTTCAAAAACTCTTAAACGAAACGTACGGCAAAGGCATTTTCGTAGAAACGGAAAAAACGATCGCAAAAATTATGAAGAAGTTGGTATAAGGCTATGAGTGATACGAGTAGAACGGTCTTAAACGCCTTTACCCGCAAGTTGGCGAATTGCCGCCACACGGTGTCCTTAAAGGCGCTGATGAATTATTTTGACGAAGGGAAATTCGGTTATACGTACGACGTTGACGACGACGAGGTAATCACGAACGAATACGTGTTTGCCGACGATATCGCCACGTTAGTTTCGCATATTCGTACCATCTTCCGCCGTCCGCGTATGTTCTTGAAGAAAGAGAACATTGTGCAAAACGCGGCGGTGGCGACCAAGATGGATATTGAAAGTACCCGCGAAACGTACCGAGATCCCAAAATTTGGAAGGTGACGGAAACGAGCAAAGAGCCCGAATACGTGCACTCGTTCGTAAACGAAGATAACTACGCCGTTTACGAAAACCGTTTCATTTGCGCTTTGATCGACAAAGTGTTTGAAACGGTAGGCAAGAAACTGCGTGAAGTGTACGCCACGCTCGATACGCTCGGTCAAAAAGTGGGCGAAGAAGGCACGGTGGGCTTTTCGAGTAGAGACTTTTTGGAGTTCAGCGAAAACGGCGAAAAAATGCCGAAACTGATACCTGCCAAGTCCCCGATTGCGGACATGGTGGCATCCCTTGCCAAGTCTAAAAAGCAATTGCTTGCTTTCAAAGGCAGACAGTTGTACGTGGATTGTAAAAAGGCGGGCGGTTTCACGTTGACCAACGTGCGCCCCACGAACGTGTTGATTTTCGACGCAGAGTATAACTTCTGCTACAATTTCTATTTGCACTATTTGTTTAGAGAACCCGTTTTGGCGAAGGAACAACAACGGTACTATAACTTTGTCACCGTGAACTTCTTGCGCGCTATGCAAAACGCAGGCTGGAAGGCGACGGACGAAAATCCTATGATTGCCGTGACCAACTCTTTCCGTTTGCGCTTTGATCCCGTGCACTACGAAAAGGGGCTTTTCCACGCAATCGTTTCGCTTGGCGATAACGACGTGATTTATCTTTCCGTAGGGGCAAAAGGGCAAGAAGAGAGCGCAAAATACGAGTTCCACGTGTTTTCCAAAGAAAAAGCGGATGAAACGGAAGATTTTTATAACGTGAACAGTTATGCCCGTAAACTTGCGTATAGTAGAGAACACGGCATCACGCACGCGTTCATTATTAGTCAATCCGGTTGGACGGACGAAGATAATGCTGCCTGCATTGATCCCGCGGCAACGGACACGCAGGAAAAACTGATGCGTTTGATTAAAACGTGCGTAATGGTAGCGCAAGGCGCAAAGGCAATTCATTCTAGATTTTGCCCTGTTTGCGGTTCAACGCTCGTTTCGTTCGACGGTGCGGATTATTCCTGCCAAGGTTGCCAAACCTTCTTCCGTATTTTCGGTGACGAGAACGGCGAATACGTATGGCTCAAACGCTTGGCTCGTTACGAACGCCCGTATGGAGACGTGGACGACGTGCCCGAAATCCAAGAAGAAAACGCAATTCGCGTGAAACTTCGTGCAAGAAGAAAGAAATAAAAAGCAAACAAAAAACACGCTCTTTCGAGCGTGTTTTTGATGCGTTAAACTGTTAAATACTCAATAGAAAGGAAGAGCGAGTATGTCTTTGAAAGGCAAGAAAATTTTATTTGTGACAAGTAGTTTGTTTGATGAATATAACGCGGCGAGAGACATTGCATATAGCACGGCGACTGCGCTTCTTTCGTTTGGGACAGATCAAGTTATCGTGCGCTATGGTGGGCACGACGGGCTTCCAACGTTAGTGGAAGAAAAATGTGGATTCAAATCGTATTTTACGCAAAGACGAAAATTAAAATCGATTCTTACGGATAAAAACGTGAGCGCGATTCAAAAAATAAAGACCGTATTTTTCGGAGCGCTTCTTCGAGTTGCGAGAATCGTTCGTTTACAGGAACGCTTAGAAGTTCTTTTGAATGCCAGGTGGTTAAAGAAAATTATAAAAGCAGAAAAGCCTTCGTTGGTGTTATTCGTATCTCATCCATCCAAACAGACGGCGAAGATCTTGAAAAAAATTAAAATACCATACGTTGTTATACATTACGATACTACTGTAGAAGATCCTAACGTTAAGATGACGAAAAAAAGGATAGCGGAAGAAAAATACGTAATGGATAATTCCGAGGCGCTTTTTGTGCAAAATTGTTTTTATAAAGGCTATCGAAAGTATTATACGTCGGATAAACTCAAACCTTATAATTTGCCTTTATTGGTTGACGAAGAGAAAGTGCTTACAGCGTATGCAAGTAAAGAAAAAAACTACAAGTTTTCATATTTTGGACAACTACAGGCGTTTAGAAATGGCTATCGCGTCAATGATATCTTTGAAGAACTTGGCGAAAAATTATTTGTTTTTAGCACCGATAAAACGAATTTTGGGAAAGCATTTGAGTGGAGCCCGGCGGTGACGGGACAGGAATTGTATAAAACGATTGCTGGAAGTGATTATTTAGTGGCGTTAGACAATAGCCATCCCTACGAGCACTATTTCCCTTCAAAAACGTGCTTGTATGTGTCGTTTACAAAACCGATTATCATATTTGGAGAAAGCAAAAAAACGGCGTTGAGAGAATTTCTTGCGGAATATGACAACTTTTATTATCAAGATATTAACGAGCCTTTGGACGGCTTGAGGCAATTCTTAACGAAGAAACAGAAAGGATTTGATAAAAAAACGTACGATCAATATAGGGGATATTCCGCAGAACAGGCGTTGAAGCCTATTATTGCAGCCTTAGAAGGGTCAATAAACTAAATCAGCGAATTCTTAATATCCAAGAAGAAAGAAATAAAAAGCAAACAAAAACACGCTCGAGAGAGCGTGTTTTATTTTGTTTATAAGCCTTATTCAACGGGAGTGGGAGATTGCGAAGGAGTGAATAACTCATAGGCAGGATCGGTGGCTAAGCCCGCGGGCAATACGTTTTGCCAACCCGTCACTTTGAGCGAGAGAGCGTTTTGGAGTGTAAAGTTATAAGTTTGCCCTTCCATTGTTAAAGCGGCGGCAATATCGATATTTACTGCGATTTCCGTCAAGTTGTTTTGTGCGTCCGCACACAAGTAAACTTCCACTTTAGATTTGGAGAAGCCAACGGCAATCCCTGCTTCTGCACCGTATTCTTGGGCGATATAGGAGTTGATCATAGCCGCAAGAAGAATAGACGTGTTTTCCGTGGTGGCAGCCTTGAGTTTCGTGCCGTTCGTGAAATCCGCCGAGTATTCTAAACCGAGGGCGCTTTGAAGAGTGGATAAAGTATTCACTAACTCGGTGATATCCGTTTCGCCTACGGGCGGTGTGACTACTTCTGCGGCAAAAGGAGCGGGTTCTTCGGTGGGGATAAACGACTCCCAGTCGATTTGATCGATCCACAAGAGCAAATCTTCTATGGTTGCCTTTTGTTTTTTATTGAACGAATCCCCTGCTAATTGCGCGTTCACGGAAGCGTAGGCATACGCGCCGTCGTAATAGGCGGAAAGGCTAGCGGAAGCGGGCGTATTCACCCCTTCGGAAATACAGGACATAGCAGCGTTTGCATTAAACGCGGCGTTGTAAACTTCTTGACCGGCTACTTCTTTACCAACTACGTTCGCATCCATAGAAAGGAAGCCGGAAAGGGAAACGCCCGTTCCTGTAAAAGAGAAAGTGCCTTCGTTTTCAAGGGTTAAGCCCGTAGACCAGCCCGTTTTTACCGCGCCTTGATCGTCGGTGCCAGAGAGAGCGGAATAATTTAATTGCGTCATTTTAGCGGCAACGGGTTGCGCTTCTGTTTTTTGATAAGAGCCTGATACCGTGCCAAGGGCGGAACTAGAACTACTACTGCTACTATTATTATTGTTGTTGCAAGCAAAAAGAACGGAGGTAGCAAGAGTAGTGGAGAGTGCTATTGCTGCTAGTTTTAAGATTTTTTTCATAAGAAAATCCTCCTTTCATTTTTTTGTAAAGTTATTATACAATATATTTTATAAAAAGTCAAGAGTGTGAGAAAGCACTTTTTGTAAGAAAAGAATATGATAAAACGGCTCGGCAAAAATGCCGAGCCGTGAATAGTTTTCGTTTAAACGTTAAATTTTGCCTGCAGAGCCAAGCACGTTCACGATCTTGTGTTTAACCATTTCCTTCATCATTGCACGAGCGTCGCCAAGGTATTGACGGGGATCGAAGTGGGAAGGTTGTTCGCTAAAGTGCTTACGGATAGCAGCGGTGAAAGCCACGCGAAGGTCAGAGTCGATATTGATCTTGCAAACTGCCATTTGAGCGGCCTTTCTAAGTTCGGATTCAGGGATACCGATAGCATCCGGCATGTGGCCACCGAATTGATTTACGATAGCAACCTTGTCTTGGGGAACGGAGGAAGCGCCGTGCAATACGATAGGGAAGCCAGGCAAACGCTTGCCGATTTCTTCCAAGATGTCCAAACGGAGTTTGGGATCTTGACCGGGCTTGAATTTATAAGCACCGTGCGAAGTACCGATAGCGATAGCGAGCGAATCGATACCCGTTTTTGCAACGAATTCTTGCACTTCGTCGGGGGAGGTGAATTGCGCGTCAGCTGCGGCAACGTTCACGTCGTCTTCAATCCCTGCGAGTTTCCCAAGTTCGGCTTCAACAACAACGCCGTGGTCGTGTGCATATTCAACTACCTTTTTGGTGATAGCGATATTTTCTTCCCAAGGGTGAGAAGAAGCGTCGATCATAACGGAAGTAAAACCGCCGTCGATAGAGGCTTTACAAATTTCGAAGTCGGCACCGTGGTCAAGGTGCATAGCAACGGGGATATCCGTAGTTTCAACGGCTGCTTGAACGAGGTGTTTTAAATAAACGGGGTTTGCGTATTTTCTCGCACCTGCGGAAACTTGCAAAATAACGGGAGATTTTTCTTCGTTAGCGGCTTCAACGATCGCTTGGATCATTTCCATGTTGTTCACGTTGAACGCGCCGATTGCATATTTCCCAGCGTACGCTTTTTCAAACATCTCTTTCGTAGTGACTAAAGGCATAAAAGATTCCTCCAAAACTTATAATTTTTTCGTACGTTATTATTATACCCCATTTTTCTATAAAAAGCAATCAAAAGAAGGGGAAAGAAATGCAATTTTTTGAAACTTTTCTCACGCTCGCCCGCGCGCTCACACGTGTGCGTATGCGTGCGCTCGTGTATGCCTACGCCCGCGCGCTTATATTAAGGAAAAGGGGAAAAGTAGGGGGAAAGTAGTGAAAAAATACGGCTAAAAAAGAAAAACAAAAAAAATTAAAAAAAAATAAAAAAAGTTGGAAAACACCGCGCAAAACGGCTTGACTTAAATTGCATTTCATAATACAATTAGAGAGCAAGTTCAAGAAAAAGGCGAAAATATGCGCTCACACCCCGTTAGAGGAGCGGATAGGACAGCAAGAACTTACTCAAAGAAAATTGACACGAATTAAGGAGCGAACGAGATATGAAAACCTATATGGCAAAAGCCGAAACGGTTGAAAGAAAATGGTATGTAATCGACGCTGCGGGTGTTCCCCTTGGCCGTCTTGCAACCAAAGTTGCCGCAACTCTCCGCGGTAAGAACAAACCCACCTTCACCCCGAATATCGACACGGGTGACTTCGTTATCGTTATCAACACCGATAAAGTGGTATTGACCGGTAATAAGTTAGAAGATAAATACTACAGATACCACACCGGTTTTATCGGCGGCTTAAAGGAAATTTCTTATAAGAAATTGATGGCTGAAAAGAGCGACCTTGCCGTTTACGAAGCGGTGAAAGGTATGTTGCCCAAAAACAGCCTTGGCAGAGCAACCATTAAGAAACTCAAAGTCTATAAAGGCGCAGAACACAACCACGCGGCACAAAAGCCCGAAGTACTCAGCGTAAATTAAGGAGACGAGAATTATGGCAAAATCGAATGTGAAAAAGAAACTTCAATTCTGGGGCACGGGCAGAAGAAAGAAAGCAATCGCCCGCGTGCGCCTTATTCCCGGCGGCAACGGTACGATCGTTATCAACGACCGTACGTTTGAAGACTACTTCCCTATGGGCACGTTGCAATATATCGTAAAACAACCCCTTGCACTTTTAGAAGTGGAAACGAAGTACGACGTATTCGTAAACGTAGTTGGCGGTGGTACGACCGGTCAAGCGAACGCAGTTCGTCTTGGTGTGGCTCGTGCACTTCTCGAAGCAGAAGAAGGAAGCCGTCCTGCACTCAAGAAAGAAGGCTTCCTTACGAGAGATTCTAGAGCGAAGGAAAGAAAGAAGTACGGCTTGAAGAAAGCACGTCGCGCTCCTCAATTCTCGAAGAGATAATATCAAGAAATCAAACCTCACAAACATCCGTTTGTGGGGTTTTTTCAAATCGGAGGTAGAACTATGCCGATCAAGGCGGTATTATTTGATAAAGACGGCACTTTGCTAGATTTCGACGCGTTATGGGTACCCGTTGCCGAACGGGCGTTTCGTAGCGTTCTTTCGGCGTACGGCGTAAGAGAAACGTTGTTAAAAGAATTGCTTTCGGCGATCGGTGTAAGCGGCGGTAAAACGGCAGTAGAAGGGTTGCTTTGCGGCGGTACGTACGGTCAAATCGGGGAAGCGGCGCACGCCGTACTTGCAAAAGTAAATCCTGCCTTGAAAGTAGAAGAAGTGACGGAGCGCACCGTTCGCGCCTTTCACGAATATATGGAGAGCGTTCCTCCCACGCCTTCTTGCAAAAACTTGCGCGGCGTGCTTTGCGCGCTCAAAAACCGCGGATTAAAACTTGCCGTGGTGACGAGTGACGACGCCGTTTGTACTCAAAAATGTTTGCAAGGGCTCGGCATAGAAGACGTGTTCGACCGCGTGTTCACAGACGACGGCGTACATCCGCCCAAACCAGATCCTTACTACTTGTCGGCGTTTTGCGCGTTAGAAGGGTTATCGCCTGCGGAAGTGGCTATGGTAGGGGATACGCCTACGGATATGTTGTTTGCAAGAAACGGCGGCGCGCGCGGAATTGCGCTTGCTAAAACGGCAGAGAACGCCGCGGTGCTTTCCCGCTATACGAGCGAAGTGTTGCCCGATCCGTCCTATTTATTAGAGGCGCTGGTATGAAGTTTAAACTTTGGAACTACATTTTACCGTCTGTAATTTCTATGGTGCTCGTGGGCACGTATACGAATATAGACGGGCTATTTATCGGCAACGTGACGGGGGACGACGGGCTTGCCGCCATCAACTTTGCTTGGCCGATCGTGGCGTTTATCACTTCGCTTGGAACGGGCGTTGGCGTGGGGGGATCGGTGCTCTTAAACCAACTGCGCGGTCAGGGAGATATACAGGGCGCGGAACGGATTAAATCCACCATGCTGGGCGTGCTTGCAGGCGTTGGCGTTTTGTTCACCTTACTGTTTTTGTTTACTTATAAGCCGCTACTAGTTTTGATGGGAGCAAAGGGGCAGGTATTGATTTACGCCTGTGAATACTCAAAAATCGTGTCCCTGGGTGCGTTCTTTCAAATTATGGGCTCTGGGCTAGTGGCGCTTCTTAGAAACGAACAAAAAACCTATTTTTCTATGGTTTGCTGTATCGTGGGGCTCGTGGTGCATATCGTGTTAGACGCGTTTCTCGTGCAAACGTATACCCTTGCAGGGGTGGGCGTTTCCACGGTGCTTTCGCAAGCGGTGATTATGGTACTTTGCTTTTTGGCGCTCAAAGAGAAAGGGAAGAAATTTTCGTTTGCGTTTGATTTTAAAAACGTGTTGCCCATTTTAAAGGCTTCGTCTTCGCCGTTGGGGATCAATTTCGTTCCTTCCGTTGTGTTGCTTTTTACGAACTACTTTGCCGAAACGGCAGGCGGTACGGCGGCGGTGAGTGCGTACGCGGTAATGAGTTATGCCGTTTACACGTTCGACTACGTATTCCAAGGGATTTGCGACGGTGTTCAACCGATCGTAAGTTTTTGCCACGGTGCGGGGGATAAGGAGCAAGAAAATCGTGCCTTAAAAGTTTCCGCGATTGTTTCGGTGGTTTGCGCGCTTGCGTTTGCGGCGCTTACGCCGTTGCTTATTTACGGCATGCCGAAGGTGTTTGCCACGAGTGCTCAAGCGGAAGAGATGATGAAAACGGGATTTATTTTCTACGCCTTTTCGTACCTGTTTAAGGCGGCGGTAAAGTACGTTGGATCGTACTACTATGCAATAGGCAAAACGGCACGCTCCAACTTGCTCGTTTACGCCGACCCGTTGTTCTTTACGCCCCTTCTTTTATGGGCGCTTTCTTCGTGGATGGGCTTAAACGGCGTTTGGCTTGCTATGACCGTTTCGCAAGTTTGTGTTTCGGCGCTTGGCGCGGCAACTTTTTTGTTGAAAAACAAAAAGAAAGATAAAGAAAACAGCCCCGTGTAAGGGCTGTTTTTTAACGCTTTTTTAAGCGCTTGGAGCGGGCTTCGTGGGCGGCGGCAAAGGACAAAAAAGCGTTTTCTTTTTCGCTTATCTTCGTAGTAGCGGTTGCGGATAAAATCTCGCGTTCACTTTCCGTTATTTGCGGGGGAGAAGGCTCTTTCGTGCGCGGATCGCCGCTTTGCGGCGTTGGCGCGCGGAAAAAACGGAACAGTCCAAACGGCTCCAAAGACAAAATCCCCCCTTTTTTTCATAATTTTCACGCAATAAACGAAAAAAGTCGGCGTTTTTAATTGCTTTAATCGGTAATTTGATCTATAATAGAGTATGCATTGATATTCTCGAAAAGTACACTCTAAATTCGGGGAAGACCAAATTAAGGAGTCCAAAAATGCGAAAGAATGTAAAAAAACTCGTTAGTGTAATCGCGGCGGCGGCAATGTCGGCGTCTGTTTTGGCGTTGTCCTCTTGCGGTGATTCCTATAATCAAACGGCACTCCCGGGAGACGTTTCCGGTACGGTGGTTTCCAACGGTGGTTTCGTTGTAGAAAAAGGCAACTACGTATACTTTATCAACGGCACGGAAAGTTATTCCGCGAACAACACTTATGGCGAAGTGACGAAAGGCGCACTTATGCGCATTAGCAAAACCAACTTGGCGGCGGGGAACTACTCGGCTTCCGAAACGGTTGTGCCTTTGGTAATTTCCACGGAAAACAAACAAGCCGGCTTTTATATTTACGGCGATTATATCTATTTTGCAACCCCCACGTCGGATAAATACTTAGACGGCGTAGTGGCAAACACGCATATCGACTTTAAGAGAGCAAAACTCGACGGGTCGGAAACAATGAAGGATAACTTCTTCCGTTTGAGTGATAATAGCGTGCAATTCCGCTACGTGGAAGTGGGAGGCGTTGTGTACTGTATGTACGTAGAAAACGGTGTTTTGAAATCTTATAACACGGCTACGAACACAACGAGCGTGCTTGCAAGCGGTGCGGATGAATACTATTTTAACCTTTCCGACAAAACGGATGCGAACGTGTATTACACAATGAACGTAAAGCATAGATTAGACGGAGACGATACGCTTTACAACCAAATCTACACGGTAAACGCAACGGCAACGGCAACGGTGAATGCAGATGCGGTGTCTTATACCGTAAACGGCGGCAGAACGTACGCGTTTGATAAAGAATACTGCGAAGAAAACGTAAAAGGCTTTAACGCGAGCGACTACGCCACCTATCCGTACGTAAATCTCGGCACGTTGGTGCTCGACGGGATCGGTGCGGACAAAACGATCAATTTGACCACACAATATAATAACGGGGCAGACGTGCAATCGGCAACGGCTGCAACGCCGAACGGATACAGTTATTCCTTGGAGCGCTATACGAATAGCGGTATCTACTTCACGAGAGTAGAAGCAGGGGTAGCGTCTCCTGAAACGCCGTTCTACTATTTGCCTACGTCGGCAACCGCGGCAACGTGGAACACCGTATCGGGCAACACCACGGCGTTCAAAATCACGGCGAACTATAACCAAGGCAGCGCCTATTTCCTTGCGCCGAACGCAGGGGTGCATCAGTATTTATACGTAGATACGAACGATAAGAACCTTTATCGCGGTGAAACGGATGCAAGCGGCAACGAACTCACGCCCGTGTGCATTTCCGAAAGTGTAGACACGGCGGAAATCTCGTTCGTACAAGGCAGCTACGCATATTTCTACGGCAGCGGTTCGGTAGGAAGCAATTTAAGCCGTGTAAACTACACGGGTACGAAGGAAAACTACCACCCTTGGCGCGCAGACGAATTCCCCGAATATCAAACGGAAAAGATTTTAAAGTTGGAATGGAATACGTCTTGGTTCGTTCCCGAACTCGTAGGCAACTACCTGTTCTATGCAAACACCGTAAACACGGCGAACAACTACGTGTACGTTGTTCCGCTGAAAGGGAGCAATGCAGACGGAAGCATCACCACGGCGGAATTGAAAGCGTTTAACGAAAAATACACCGATATTCAAGAATATCTCACCGAAGCGGCGGAAGAAGACGGTATGGTGGAAAACGCCTTGCGCTACTATTTCGCAACGGGGAAATTAGACGTGTACGAGAATTTGAAAGCGCAGTTCACCGAAGATCAAGTGAAACTTGTGAACGCGTTTGTAGCGTACGACGGCGAGCATAAGGACTATAAGTTCGAAAAATACTTTACCGCACCTATCGGCGCTATGAGTGCTAGCGATCAAGAAATTTTGAACAAAACTTGGAGCGAACTTATCTACGTTGTAGATAGCACCGAAACGCCGGGAACGGGTTTCCCCGTATGGGCAATCGTGCTCATTAGTGTGGGTGGCGGCTTGCTCGTTGCCGCAGGGGTTGCCGTGCCTATCATCATCCATGCGAAGAAGAAAAAGAAAGCGGCGGAAAATTACGAAAAGACGCGCGTAAAGAAATATATCGACACGACGGACGATAAGTCTATCAACGTATACGAGGACGAAGCGGAAACGGCGGAAGAGCCCGTAAAAGAGCAAGAAACGGTTGTTGCGGCAGAAGAAACGGTTGCACCGGTTAAAGAAAACGCCGAAGAAGTAGCACAAGAAGAAAGTGCTGAATAAAAGGAAAAAAGAAGGAAAACTCTCTTAACAAAAGTAACACGGCGATTTTTCATAAAAAAGCAAAAAAAATTATAGAAATTGAGAAAAACGGGTAAAAAATAGTTTACAAAAACAGAAAATAACAATATAATATAGCAAAATCGCATCATGCGAAGGGTTCGGCAAAACTAAACGACGAGAGGGAAAATACGAGATGGCAAACTATGTACTGTGTCCGCGCTGCGAACTTAATTATATCGACGAGGACGAACAAGAATACTGCGAAGTCTGCTTAAAAGAAATGAACGGAGATAAAACGTTTATCGACGGGTTAGAAGAAAACGAATCGCAAGAAGAAACGGAACTTTGCCCTATTTGCGGGGAGAACTATATGGCGTTCGGCGAAACCATGTGCGAGGCTTGCAAAAAGAAGAACGCATACGAAGAAGATTCGGAAGAAGATCCCGACGACGACGCGTGGAGATCGTATCTCGACGAAGACC
>JAFTHR010000028.1 GCA_017457345.1 Clostridia bacterium
CCCGTTTTCCACTAAAATTTCGGTGGCTTCCGTTTGCAAAATGCGCAAATTATCCGTTTTTTCAAGCACCCGTTTCATTTCCGTGTGGTAAGCGTTTTTATCCGATTGGCAGCGCAGAGATTGTACCGCCGCGCCTTTTCCTACGTTCAGCATACGGATTTGAAGTGCCGTTTTATCGGCGTTTAAACCCATTTCGCCACCGAGCGCGTCTAATTCCCGAACTAGGTGACCTTTCGCCGTTCCGCCGATAGAAGGGTTGCAGGGCATAAAGGCAATACTCTCTAAATTCAAGGTTAAAAGGACGGTGTTTTGACCCGTCCTTGCAAGAGCCAACGCCGCTTCAACGCCTGCGTGACCCGCGCCGACGACTACTGCGTCGGCAGTATATTCCAAAAAAGTACGATTGCAATTGCCCATAAAAAACTACGATTATTGTTTTAAAATGATATTCTTCACGTCGTCTACTTCTTTAGCGTAGCGTTCGTTCAAGCGGAGAAGTTCTTCCACTTTATCACGTGAATACATAATGGTGGTGTGGTCGCGCCCACCCATAATTTTTCCTACGGAAACGAGCGGCAACGAGAGCATTTCGCAAAGCAAGTACGAAGCGATTTGGCGGGCTTTTACCAGGTCCGCCTTTTTGCCCTTGCCCACGAGATCTTCCCGTTTCATTTTATAGTATCCGCAAACGGCGGAAAGAACGGTATCCGGCGTGAGTGCTTCCGCTTCCTTATCTTCGCTTACCGATTCGCTAAGCGCGCGTTTAGCAAGGTCAAGGCTAATGGCTTCTTCGTGCAATTTGCTTGCGAAGATAACTTTCGTTAATCTTCCTTCCAAAGAACGCACGTCGTGGTTCGAATTTTGTGCAAGGAAACTGAGCACGTCTTCGGGAATCACGCATTTTCTTTCCATTGCCTTGCGTTTTAAAATGGCGATCTTCGTCTCTAAATCGGGCGGTTGCACGTCTACGATCATACCGCCGTTAAAGCGGGTACGAAGTCTATCGGCGAGCGTTGCGATTTTATCGGGATGACAGTCGCTCGTTAAAACGATTTGCTTGTGTTCTTGGGAAAGTTGGTTAAAGGTATGGAAAAACTCTTCCTGAACGGCGTTTTTATCCGAAAGGAACTGAATATCGTCGATCATCAACACGTCCACGTTGCGATAGTGCGCACGGAACTTTTCGTTGTTGCGGTGGGTGAGCGCGTTAATGAATTCGTTTAAGAAGTTTTCAAACGTGGTGTAGAGTACCCGTTTTTCAGGGTAGCGCTCGGCGATCGCGTTTGCAATGGCGTGCAAAAGGTGGGTTTTTCCAAGCCCCGATTCCCCGTAAATATAAAGCGGGTTCAAAAGTTCGCCGGGGTTTTCGGCAACCGATTTTGCCGCTTCGTATACGAGTTTATTGTCCATCCCCGCCACGAACGAATCAAACGTAAAACGCTTGTTGATGGGCGAAGGTTGGAAGGAATCCGATTCGTATGCCGATTCAAGCGAGAAGGTAGAACTATCGTCTA
>JAFTHR010000264.1 GCA_017457345.1 Clostridia bacterium
GATCTCGCACATCACTTCTGTGTTCTCGGCAATCGGCGTGAACATGGCAAATATGGCGAGCGGCTCGCGTGGAGACGTTGCGTATACCATTTTGGAAACGGACGATAATGCAAGCGACGAGAGTATTGCAAAGATTCTCGCAATCGACGGTGTATTTAAAGTAAAACGCTATTAACGGAGAATAAAATGATTACGTTGAAACCGTTTAAAGCCCTGCGCCCCGTGGCGGATAAAGCTGCTCTTTGCGCCGCTCTTCCCTACGACGTGATGTCTAGCGACGAAGCGCGCGAAATGGTCAAGGGCAATCCGTATTCCTTTTTGCACGTAGATAAGGCGGAAATCGACCTAGATAAGTCGGTGGACTTATACGACGATAAAGTGTACGAAAAGGCGGCGGAAAACTTAAAAAACGCCGAAAAAAACGGCGTCTACGTGGAAGATAAGGTGGTGGGGTATTACTTTTACCGCCAAGTAATGGACGGGCGCGCGCAAACGGGTATCGTTGGGTGCGCTTCGATTGACGATTATTTGGAAGGTAGAATTAAAAAACACGAACTTACCCGTGCGGATAAGGAAGTGGATAGAATTCGCCACGTATCCACGTGTTCGGCGCAAACCGGGCCTATTTTCCTTGCGTATAAGGAAAGCGAAGCGTTAGACGGGATAATTGCCGAACAAACGGCGAAAGAGCCGATTTACGATTTTGTTGCGGAAGACGGTGTACGCCATACCGTTTGGAAAACGGACGGTGAAAAAACGGACGAAAAAATTCGTTCGGCGTTTAAAAAATTAGAAGCACTTTATATTGCAGACGGGCATCACCGCGCGGCTTCCGCCGTGAAAGTGGGGGTGCAAAAACGTGCCGAAAATCCTGGGGATAGAGAGGCGGAATTCAACTTTTTTCTTTCCGTTGTTTTCCCTGCAAGCGCCTTAAAAATTATGGATTACAACCGCTTGATTAAGAACTTAAACGGTTTATCGGCGGAAGAATTTTTATCGAAAATCGAGCAGTCGGTGGGCAAAGTACAAGCCGTTCAAAACGGACCTTACCGTCCCCAAAAGAAAGGCGAATTCGGCTTATATTTGCAAAATAAGTGGTATCAGGTATCGTTTTACCCGCAATTAACGTCTGCACAGGCGGCGGTGGAACGCCTTGATTGCGCCGTGCTTCAACGCTACCTGCTTGCCCCTGTTTTAGGGATTGAAGATCCCCGTAGCGATAAACGGATAGACTTTGCCGGCGGTATTCGCGGTTTGACCTATTTAGAGCAAAGATGCGAAAAAGATTGTGTGGCGGCAATTGCTATGTATCCTACGTCTATGAACGAACTGATGTCGGTTGCCGACGAGAATGCGTTGATGCCACCGAAGTCTACTTGGTTTGAACCGAAACTGCGCAGCGGTTTATTAATTCACAAAATCTAATCAAAAAAGGTTTCCGCTTACTTTGTGGAAACCTTTCTTTTTTTGCTATTTTAGGAGAGTGGATAGCCTTCTACCAAATCCCGCCCGTCAATGGCTTTTCGGAGTTTTTCTCTATCAACGTTTTGCACGGCAACGCCGTCGTTTAACGCGATTGCGGCGGCAATGCCCGCGCCTTCGCCGACGGATGCGAGAATGGTCATCACGCGGTATGCCGACTGCGCTTCGTGGGTAGACGAAATACATCTGCCGACCACGAGCATATTCGTAAGTCCTTTCGGTAATAGGCAGCGATAGGGGATGGTGTAAAATTCTCCTTTGGGAATGTGTATGCGGAGCGTGCCCGTGCCGTCGGGGGAGTGAATATCCACGCCGTAGTTGCCGGCGGCAATGGCGTCTTCAAACTTTCGGCAGGACGTGATATCTTCGCCTGTTAAAGTATACACGCCGTCGATCATACGGCTTTCACGAACGCCTATTTCGGTGGCGGAAGAAAGCAACGTGGCGTTTTTACAGGAAGGGGCGTATTCACGCAAGAAATTCGTGAGTTCAATCATCTGTTTGCGCGCAATCTTTTCGGCGTCGCTGCGCTCTTTTGCGCTTACGGGCGAAAGGTTCACGCGGGTGGAGTTCAAATGCAACACGTCGTCCGTCGTATGTATGAAAGACAAAATGTTTTCACGCGGGTTGATAAAATCTCCGTTGGCAAGTTTGGCTTTCCAAATCTCGTTTACGGTGGCAAAATCTTCGCTATAGAATTTATCTACGTCCACTTTCCCTAAGCGGAAACAAAGTGTCATAGGTTGGCACTTCTCGTCCGGTTCGCGCCCGATTTTAAACGGCTCGCCTGAAAGAAGGGTAAGCATAGCGTCCCCCGTTGCGTCGATAAACAAATCGGCGGTAAGGGTAGATTTGCCTTCGATATTAAACACTTCGATAGAAGTCAGTTTATCCCCGTTCCGATTTGCGCCGATTAGGGTGGTGTGGAAGAGTACGTCCACGCCGTATTTTTCGGTCATATCGTCTAGCGCCACTTTCAGGTACTCTTCGTTAAAGGTGCTATCGTTTGCTAAAATTCCGTTATTTTCACGCAGACGGTCCACGAATTCTTTGAGTAGCCCGCGGTTAAGGGGAACAACTTCGCCGTTTTCTCTAAAAAAGTGGTATTCCATAAACGGCAAAACGTGGTTTAAAACGGCGGCACCGCCGAGCGCGCCGCTTTTCTCAATTAAAAGTACTTTTGCGCCGTCTCTAGCCGCGGCAATCGCCGCCATTGTGCCGGAGAATCCGCCGCCTACTACAATCACTTGATAGTGTTCCATTCGTACTATGCTCCTAAGTGAAAAGTTTGCCTAAGCAACGGCTTTATTATAGCACGAGAAAACGGAATTGTCTATAACTTTCCAAAAACTTTCTTTGCCGAAAGCGTGTTTTAACGGCGAAAAAAATAAAAATAGAAAATATATTTTCTAATCGAGGGAAAGAATACGCAAAAAGATTGACGGTAGCCGTTTTTTTTGTTATACTATTCGTATAATCAAAATTATAAGGAGGAGTGTGCTCTTTTTATGAGAAGCGGATTTAAAGCGTTAAAAGAAAAATTGCATAGTCAAGCGCTCGTAAAAACGGTAGCGTGGTCGCTTGCGGCAGGGCTTTTTGCCGTGGGTGTTTTAAACTTCGTGCTTCGCTTTCAGTACGTTGTGCTAGCTCCTCTTATTTACGTGGCAATCGGGCTTGGCGCGGCGGTTTTAACGGCAGTTCCGTTGTTTTTTGTTCTATACGAAAGCGATAAACGGATTGCGCGCAGGCTAGATAAACAGCACGGCTTAAACGAAAGCGTGCAAACCATGATAGAATATGCGAACGATAACGGAGAAATCGTGGAACTGCAAAGAGCGGAAACGGAGAAAAAACTTTCTGCAATCCCCGCGAAGTTTGAGTTCAAAAAAGTTTGGGTTTCCCTTACGTCGCTCGTTGTTGCGGCGGCTACGTTTATCACTTCCGTGCTCGTACCCGTTCCGCCTCTTTCAAGCGGTGATACCCCGCCGCCTATCACGGATAAGCCGTTTGCTTTAACCGAGTATCATAAACTTGCCGTTGCGAACTTGGTGGAAGACGTGCGTAGCGCCGACGCGAACGCGCAGGAAAAAACGGAAGTAGCCGCCACGCTCGAAGAGTTGGTGGTTCGCTTGGAAACGGTCGCCAAACAAAAGAGAATGAAAGAGTTGGTGTCTGGCGCAATGTTAACGATAGACGGCGTTGCCGACGAGATCAACACTTGCGACGATATCTTTAAAACGATTGCCGTAAGTCCCGTTGCTTCCATGGACTTGTTCGCACTCACGGTAGGAAATACGGACGTGCAAGTGCTGGATTTAAACCTTAACGATTTTCTAGCGTCGTTTGCGAACGAAGCAAAGAGTTTGCAAAATTCGGCGACGGCGGTCACGGAATTTAGTGGTGCGGCAACGGCGGCCATCACGCTATTAGAAACGGTTGTGCCTACAACGGACGGGTTAATGGTGGCAACCAAGGAATTAGCGCAGGCGGTTGGTGGGGCTACGGCTGCAACGTACGAAGATTTGCAAACGGCGTTAAAATCGGCGGCGCTTGGGAAAAAGAGCGGGTTAGAGATTGCCCTTTCGTCACAGTTCAAAAACCGTGGATTAACCGACGAAGTGATTTCCCGCCTGCAACTGATTTTCGAGTTGACTGCGGCGGATATTCCGGACTTTGAAAACGACTGGTTATCGATAGGCGGCGGTTCGGGCACGGGTACCGATCAAGACGATGAGAACTTAAACGACGGTAGCGTACCAGACGGTGGCACGCAATATGCAAGCGACGACGAGATATTTGACCCCGATAAAGGCGAATACGTACCGTACGGTGAGTTGATTATCAAGCACCAAAAGTACATAAACGATAGAGAGTCTACTCTTTCGGATGAAGTGAAACAGTATTTTAGAGATTATTTCGACGAGTTGCGTCAAGTACAGGAAAACGAATAAAACAGGAGAAAAGGATATGGAAAATGTGGTTGTGAACGCAGAAAACGAAACGCGCGTAAAAGCGTTTGGTGCTTCGGTGGAGAAGATTAAAGCGGAACTTAAAAAGGACGTTGTTGGGCAAGAAGAGATTGTAGATAACGTGATAATTGCCATTGTAGCGGGCGGGAACGTTTTGCTCGAAGGCGTACCCGGGGTAGGAAAAACCCGTTTGGTACGTTCCCTTTCTAAAACGCTTTCGTTGCCTTTCTCCCGTATTCAATTCACGCCGGACTTAATGCCTTCGGACGTGACGGGTACAAACGTAATTGAAAAGGACGAAAACGGAAAACTGAACACGGTATTCCGCCGCGGTCCTATCTTTGCGAACTTGGTGCTTGCGGACGAAATTAACCGTGCCACGCCGAAAACGCAATCGGCAATGCTCGAAGTTATGCAAGAACATAAAATCACGGTCGGCAACGAAACGTACCGCTTAGAAGAACCGTTCTTCGTTATGGCAACGGAAAACCCCGTAGAACAAGACGGTACGTATCCTTTGCCCGAAGCGCAAATGGACCGTTTCGTGTTCAAATTAGTGATGACCTTCCCTTCGCAAAACGAACTGGTGGATATCGTTAAAATGACGCAAATCACGTTAGACGAAACGGCGGAAACGGTAATCGACGGCGCAACGATTTTGGAAATGAGAAAACTTGCGGCGCAAGTGCCTGTGATCGACGACGTGTTAAACTATGCAATTCGTTTAATTACGAACACCCATCCGGAAGTGGAAAACCCTTCGGATACGGCAAAGAAGTACGTGAAATACGGCGCTTCGCCCCGTGCGGCGCAAGCCCTTATCACCTGTGCGAAGGTGCGTGCGCTCGTAAACGGCAGATACAACGTTTCGTATGAAGATATCGACGCGCTCGCTCGCCCGGTACTTCGCCACAGAATTAAAGTGAACTACAATGCGGTGAACGATCGTCTTTCGGTAGACGACGTTATCGAATTACTTTTAAAGGAAAGCAAAAAGGCGAACAAATAATTCATGAAGAACACGGTCATCACCGAGGA
>JAFTHR010000029.1 GCA_017457345.1 Clostridia bacterium
GTCGCCGTGCAACCACCACGCCGCTCGTATATCAATCGAGAGACTGGAACCACGGTACGTTCGTAGGTACGATTATGTCTTCGGAAACGACGGCAGCAGCGACCGGTGCAGTAGGTGTGCTTCGTCACGACCCGATGGCAATGAAACCTTTCATGGGCTACTCGGTTGACCGTTATTTCCAACACTGGATTGATATGGGCGCGAAAGTTCCCGAAGATAAGCAACCCAAGATCTTCAACGTTAACTGGTTCCGTCAAGACGAAAACGGCAACTTTATGTGGCCTGGCTTCGGCGACAATATGCGCGTGCTCGACTGGATCTTAGACCGTTGCGAAGGCAAAGTGGAAGCACAAGAAACGGCGATCGGTTATGTTCCTTACGCAAAGGATATCAATATCGAAAACTGCGATATCAACAGCGAAACGCTTGAAAAACTCCTTTACGTTGACAAGGCTCGTTGGGCTGCGGAAGCGGAAGAAATCACCAACTACTATGCAGAAAACTTTGGCGACAAGATGCCCAAGGAAATTATTGCAAACCTTGAAATCTTGAAAGAAAACTGCAAATAAGAAAAAGCACGAAAGAGCCGAACGGTAAAACGTTCGGCTCTTTTTTTTTTGCGCTGAAAAAGCGGTTAAAAAAAGATAACCCGCCTAAACTCTTCGCTTAAACGGATTATCTTTATGATAAGGGGGAAAATGATGAGCAAATTGAATAGTTCAATCGGTTTCTCCTGCCGATTGACAAGGGTATTGTAGCACGCAAAAAAAGAAAAGTAAAGAGAAATAACAACAACAATTTTTTTTGTTAAAAACCTATCGAAACGATTAAATTTTGAACGGAATTATCACAAAAAGGGTTATAGAACGGTGCATAAAAAACAAGCGAGAACGCTAGAACATAAAAAGGAAAAAACGGCGATTGCGGCGGCGAGAGAAAGCCGTTTGCGCTTAACGGACGCAAAGTACACGGCGGAAATATAGAAAATGGTTTCGGAAGAGCCGTAGGCAACGCAAGCGCAGCGCGCGATATAACTATCCGTTCCGTACTTTGCTAAAATATCGGAAAGGACGGCGGTTGCACCGCTGCCTGAAAGGGGTTTTACGAACAAGAGCGGGAAAATTTCTTCGGGAATTCCTAAGAACCGTAAGGCAGGGGAAAGAAGTGTCCCAAGTCCGTCTTGTAAACCGCTTTCGCTAAACAAAACGGAGAGCATAGAAACGGCGGCAAGATAAGGATAAATGGATAGAACGAGCGGAAAAGCGTTTTTTACGCCGCTAGTAAACGAATCGTAAATTTTCACGTTTTTCCGTTTTGCGTACAAAAAAGAAAGGATAAAAATTAAGGGGACGATCATTGTGAAAAACACGTTCATTGCGTACCTGCCCCCCTTATTTTCTTTAAAAAGGGGATTTTTTGTGCCGATTTTGCCGTTTTCGGCGGAATAAACAGGCGCACGAGCACCGCGCCGATAGCGGTAGAAAACACGGTGGCAATCAAGGTTGGCAAAATAATATCGGTCGGCGCGCTACTCCCAAGCGACGTTCTAATAGCAATAATAGACGTGGGGATGAGTTGTAGCGACGTGGCGTTTAAAACGAATAGCATAGCGGAAGAGTATTCGGCGTTCTCCGTTTTATCGAGCAAGGTTGCCGCCTTTATGCCGTACGGCGTTGCCGCGCCGCTAATGCCGAGCAGGTTCACGGAAAGGTTCATACAAACGGCGGTTAGCGCTTCGCTATTTTCCGTTTTAAAAAGTTTGGTGGCGAGCGGGCGCAATCTTTTTGAAAAAGCCGAAGCCAAGCCGCTATCTTCCCACAGTTGAATAAGCCCCATCCAAACGGAGTAAGAAGCCAAAATTGCCACGCAAACGGTGGCGCTTTTGTTTGCGGCGGAAAGAAGGGCGGGTAAAAAAGTTTCGGGCGCGGTGGCGAGCGTTAAAATGGACGAAAGCAGAAAAACGAAAAAGAATAATTGATTCATATCGGTAAAATATATGAAGAATTTTGTAGTAAATATGCAAAAAACGGGGAATAGCGGTGTCAATTTCTTTCGCGCGTGTGCGTGAAAGCGTGTAATTTGCTTTACATTTAAAGCAAAATGATGTATAATGGTAAAAATTATTGATTTTTCGGTAAGGAGGGTTTGTATAGTGGAAAACAAAACCAAAAAACCTTATTATATCACCACGGCAATTGCCTATACTTCTGGTAAACCGCATATCGGCAACACCTACGAAGCGGTGTTGGCAGATGCGATCGCTCGTTTTAAGCGGAAACAGGGGTACGACGTATTCTTCCAAACGGGCACGGACGAGCACGGTCAAAAAATTGAAGAAAAGGCAAAAGCGGCGGGCGTTACGCCGCAACAATTCGTAGACGGCGTTGCCGCAGAAATTAAGTCCATTTGGGATTTAATGGGCACTTCCTACGATAAGTTTATGCGTACCACGGACGCCGATCACGAAAAACAAGTGGCGAAAATCTTTAAAAAGTTCTACGATCAAGGAGATATTTATAAGGGGTATTACGAAGGGTTGTATTGTACGCCTTGCGAATCGTTCTGGACGGAGAGCCAACTCGTAGACGGCAAATGCCCGGACTGCGGTAGAGAAGTAAAACCCGCAAAAGAAGAAGCGTACTTCTTTAAAATGGGCAAATATGCCGACCGCCTTATCGAGCACATCAACACGCACCCTGAGTTCATCCAACCCGTTTCCCGTAAAAACGAAATGATGAACAACTTCCTTTTAAAAGGCTTGCAAGATTTGTGCGTTTCGCGTACTTCCTTTAAATGGGGCGTGCCCGTAGACTTTGATAGCCGCCACGTGGTATACGTGTGGCTAGATGCGCTCACCAACTACATCACGGGGATCGGGTATGATGCAGACGGCAACCACGGCGAGAACTATAAAAAGTACTGGCCGGCGGATTTGCACTTAATCGGGAAAGATATTTTGCGTTTCCACACCATTTATTGGCCCATTTTCTTAATGGCGCTCGGCGAACCTTTACCCAAGCAGGTGTTTGGGCATCCTTGGTTGCTTGCGGCAGGGGATAAAATGAGTAAGTCCAAAGGCAACGTGTTGTATGCCGACGATCTTGCAGGGATTTACGGCGTGGATGCGGTGCGTTATTTCGTGTTGCACGAAATGCCGTTCGATAACGACGGGCAAATCTCTTGGGCGCTCGTCACCGAACGCTACAACGCCGATCTTGCGAACGTGCTCGGCAACCTTGTAAAGCGCACGGGCGCAATGATAAACAAGTATTTCGGCGGCACGGTGGTAAAGGCAACGGGTGCAGACGAAAATACGGATGTAGAGTTCAAAGAAACGGTTAGCGCGGCGGCAAAGAAAGTGGAAGAGAAGATGAACGAACTTCGCGTTGCAGATGCAATCGGGGAGATTTTCACCATCCTTCGCCGTGCGAATAAGTATATCGACGAAACCATGCCCTGGGCGCTCGCCAAAGACGAAAGCAAAAAGAGCCGCTTAAACGACGTGCTTTATAATTTAACGGAAGCAATCGTAATCGGCGCGTCTCTTCTCGATAGTTTTATGCCCACAACGAGCGAAAAGATTTTATCTTCGCTCAATACCAAGGCAAGAACGCTCGAAGAGTGCCAAACGTTCGGCGTTGCCGAAACGGTGGCGGCGATCGACGCAGATCCGTTGTTCAAGCGTTTGGATATGAAAGATTTAGAGCCGGCAATCGAAAAAATTCGTTTAGCGCAAGTGGCGGAGTACGAAAAGGACACGCAAGGCGCGGCGGCGGAAAAGGAAGAAAAACCGCAAGAAAAAGCGGAAGAGAACTATATTTCGATCGACGATTTTGCAAAAGTGGAACTCCGCGTTGGAGAAATTATCGCTTGCGAAAAAGTGCCCAAGTCTTCTAAACTGTTGCACGAAACGGTGAAGTTCGGCAATGAAACTCGTTCGGTTGTTTCGGGGATTGCAAAGCATTATACCCCGGAAGAGATGGTGGGGAAGAAAGTGGTGTTCGTCACCAACTTAAAACCCGTTAAAATTTGCGGCGTGCTCTCCGAGGGGATGATTTTGGCGGCGGAAGACGAGCAGGGCAAACTCTCGCTCGTGGTAGCCGATAAACCCGAAATCGATAGCGGCGCGAAGATCGGTTGATGATGATAGACGTTCATTGCCATTTAACGGGCGAAGAGTACGAATCGCTTGGCGGAGTAGACGAAATCGTTGCGCGGGCAAAGCGCGCGGGCGTTGAAAAACTGATTTGTTCGGGGTTTGATTTGCCGTCTTCTATCGCGGCAAAAAACCTTGCCGAGCGGCACGAAGGGGTGTATTTTTGCGCGGGATTTCACCCGAGCGAACTTCATAAATACCGCGAAGGCGACTTGGAGAAAATCAAAGAACTTGCCTGCCACAGTAAGTGCGTGGCGGTGGGGGAGATCGGGCTTGATTATCATTTTGAGGATAATCCCGAACGCTCCTTTCAGCAAAAACTTTTCCGCGAGCAAATCCGTTTGGCAAGCGGCTTAGGTCTTCCTATCGTGGTGCATAGCCGTGATGCGGCGGCGGATACGCTCACCCTTTTAGAAGAAGAATCGGCGCATCTAAAAAAGGGCGGATTGATGCATTGCTATTCCTATTCCAAGGAATTAACGCCCAAGTTTCTTTCGCTCGGTTTCTCGTTCTCATTCGGCGGCCCTGCCACGTTCAAGAACGCGAAAAAGGTACAGGAAGCGGTTGAATCAATCCCTGTATGCCGTATTTTAACGGAAACGGACTGCCCGTACCTTACTCCGGAGCCGAAAAGGGGCACCTTCCCGAACGAGCCGTGCAACGTGGCGTACGTGCTGGAAAAACTTGCACTTTTAAAAAATCAAGACAAGGAGAGTTTGGAAAAGAGCGTGGAAGAGAACGCGAAAAATCTCTTTTTCAAATTAAAATAATTATGGAAAACGAAAAGAAAA
>JAFTHR010000265.1 GCA_017457345.1 Clostridia bacterium
AAACGGTATGACGTGCATTGAAAACTTGTACGTAGCGGGCGAAGCGGTTGGCGGTATTCACGGTACGAACAGACTTATGGGCAACTCGCTCCTTGACATTATCGTATTCGGTAGAAACGCAGGTCAACAAGCAGGGGAAAAGTGGAAGAGTGTAGAACTCAAAGAACTCACGCTCTCTCACGTACAAGACTTCGAGAAAGAAAGAGCGGAAGCAGGTATCGTGAACGATACGGCATCTCCTAAACTTCTTCCCGATTATAGAAGAAAGGCAAACTAAAAACAGGGGAAAAGATGAAGAACGTACGAAAGCGCGTATACAGGTACGCGTTTTCGTAGTACATAAAGGAGATTATTGTGGAAGAGAATATGAACAATCAAACGGAACCTTCTACGCCCGTAGAACCTTCCGTAAACGAAAACAAACCTAAGAAGAGTTTGAAATGGCTTTGGATTACGATCGCTTTGGCGGTTGTGGCAGGTTTGGCTGCTTGGTGTATTTGCAGCGCTATTTTTAATCCGAAATCGGGAATAGAAGGTGCGGCAAACGTGCTCAATTTCAACAGTACGTTCGTATTGTTTGTTATTGTGTTCTTAGTGCTTGCCGTGGGCTACTTGATTGGCGGTATCGATATTAAAGGGGTATCTCTTGGTACGGCGGGTGTGTTCCTGATTGCTATTTTGGTTGGCTACCTTTGTACGTTAGTACCTGAAAATGCAGGTATTTTCTCGGGCTTCCATTTAACCGAAAAATCTTCGGTTGTGAACACTTTAAAAACAACGGTACAAAATATCGGTTTGATTATGTTCGTTGGGAGCGTTGGGTTTATCGCAGGGCCCAACTTCTTTAAGAACCTTGCAAAGAACTTTAAAACGTATATCGTTATGGGCGTGGTAATTATTTTATCGGGTACGCTCGTTGCGGTTATTTGCACGTTGTTAACGGAATACGGCCCTGAATACTGGTCGGGCGTGTTGTCTGGCGCGTTGACGTCTACCCCCGGGTTCTCCGCGGCAAAAGACGCGGTTGCTGGTGCGGTAAACGAATCCGATTTAGAATCGCTCATCACGCTTGGGCACGCAATTGCATATCCTTTTGGTGTGGTTGGTGTTGTATTGTTCGTACAACTTCTTCCTAGATTTTTGAAAGCAGATATGCCGAAAGAAAGAGAGTTGTTAAAACTTGGCGCTTCGGAAGAAGCAAGAGACTATTCTAAATTCTTTAAATGCGAAGATTTTGGTTTTATGCCTTTTGGTCTTGCGATTATTGCCGGCTTGCTTCTTGGCTCAATCACCATTCCTTTAACGGGTGAAGGCTACAACGGTCCTTGCTTCTCGCTTGGTACTACGGGCGGCGTATTGATTATGTGCCTTGTATTCGGGCATTTTGGTCATATCGGCAAACTCTCGTTAGAAGTAAAAGAAGGTACGCTTAAAGTTATGCGTGAACTCGGTTTGGCGTTGTTCCTTTTAGGCGCAGGCGTTCACGGCGGTGTATCCTTGGTAGAACAAGTGTCGCAATACGGTGCAGGTATCGTTGTATGGGGCTTTGTAGGCGGTGCGTTGATGACGATTGTTCCCATGATCGTTGGTTTTATCCTTGGCAAATGGGTGCTCAAATTGCCTTTGCTCAACAGTTTGGGGTCTATTACGGGTGGTATGACTTCTACCCCTGCGCTTGGTACGCTTATTTCTACGGCAGGCACGGACGACGTTGCTTCGGCATACGCATCCACGTATCCTATCGCACTAATTTTAGTTGTACTTGCGTCACAACTTTTAATCACGTTAATGTAATAAAAGCGAAAACTCCCATCGCGTATTTTGTGTACGCGATGGGGGATTTTTTATAAAAACGCCATAAAAACGGTTGCTTTTTTTAAAACAATGGTATATAATAAATAAGCTAGTTGCAGAGATGGCGGAGCGGTCGAACGCGCACGATTCGAAATCGTGTTATGCAGGAATGTATACAAGGGTTCAAATCCCTTTATCTGCGCCACAAAAAACGGATGGATAGTTCCATCCGTTTTTTGTTTGTAAACCGAACAAAGAAAGGGATTTGAGGGTGGGAGCCGTTTTGCAAGAGCAAAACGCTTTGCCGCGATAAAAAACGTGTGCAGGCGTTGCTTTTCGCTGTTAAGTGTGGTATAATAAGCCTAATGAAATTTAGAGGGGAACTATGAAATATACCGATAAAGAAAAAATCCATATGGGGCTTGTGTATTATCCTTCTTGCCCGGAAATTATGGATGAGCAGTTAAAATATATTCAAAAGGTAAACGATTATAATAACACGCGCACAAATCAAGCCAAAAAACGGGCTAAAATGCTTAAAAAGATGTTTGCGGAACTCGGCGACGATTGCTATATTGAACCGCCGTTTCACGCGAATTTCGGCGGTAAAAACGTGCATTTCGGCAAAGGCGTGTACGCAAACTTCAATTTAACCCTTGTGGACGATACGCATATCTACGTGGGGGATTACGTAATGTTCGCGCCGAACGTGACCGTGGCAACGGCGGCGCATCCTATTTTTCCCGAACTTAGGGAAAAGGCGTATCAGTATAATATCCCCGTAAAAATCGGCCGCAACTGCTGGATCGGTGCAAATAGCGTAATTTTGCCGGGCGTGACCATAGGTGAAAACACGGTAATCGGCGCAGGGAGCGTTGTGACGAAAGATATTCCTGCGAACGTGGTGGCATACGGGAACCCCTGCCGCGTTGTTCGCGAAATAGGGGAACGGGATAAGATCTATTATTATAAAGATAGAAAACTTGCCGATTGCGGGTTAGACGGAGAATAAAAAACGAAGGGACGGTGAAGTCCCTTCGTTTTACTTTTTAATCGTTAAATTGCCTTTGGCTGCCGCGCGCAAAATGGCGGTGGTGATTAGTTTGCTCTCACCGGAGAGCGGTTTTTTCTCTTTGACAACTTCGTCAATTTTTTGCACGGTAGTTTTTTGTTCTTCGCGGAACTTTGCGCAGGTATCCGTTAAAGCACAACCGCCGTGGCAGGCAGAGAAAAGAGAGCAGTTTTTTTTGCATTGTTCGCGCTTTTCAATTTGTTTTTCAAGGACGCTTATAAATGTAGGTCGTTCAAAAATCGGCGTTTCTTCGAATAAATTACCGATTTTCGTTTCTTCAATACGTTCGGGACAAAAACTAACTTCGCCGCGCGCATCTACGTATAAGGTTTTTCCTAAACAGGAAGAAAAGGCGCATTGATAAATCGGCGTGCCTAAAAGGCAGAGTTCGGCAACGTCTGCCGAAAAAGGTTGATCAACGCACGAGTTCTTAACGAGTAAATTGCGTTTTTCCAAAGCCTGTTCGTCTTCCGTTTTGATAACGGTAAGAGTTTTTAATTTATCGGTTTTTTTAAAGTCCTTTTTCGATAGACTATCCGCCAAAAGCACGAGCGTGAGTTTGTTTCTATTCGCCAAAGAAATGAGTTTGTTAGAAAGTGCTTTCACGTGCAGGCAATAAACAACCGGAAATCCACGCTTTTTTAACCGGAAATACGCTTTTAAAGAAGGGCGCTTATCAAGGTGCAAGTAAAAAGTGGGGACGTTTTTTGGAAAAACTTTCATAACGGCTTTGAACTGCTTTTGAAAGGATAGATAGTTCTTATAAATAAGATGTATGGTCATTGATGCAGTTCTCCTTGTAAAATGGTAAAAAGTTTTTCGCTCATTCCAAGGTTTGCAATTCTAGAAACGGTGGCGTAGTTTAAGCCTTGGCTTGGCAACGGTTTTAAATGCTGCTTTGCCGAGCGTACCATATCCGAAAGCGCAAGATAATCGCTGTTTGCGAGCGATTTTTTAGAAGAAAACCCCTTTAAAGGATTATACGCGCCGGAAGAAACGTCCTTATCTAAATCGTCTACCGCATCTAAAAAGTACAACTGTTTGGAGACGAAGATTAGGTGGGATAACACGCCTTCGTCTTTCACGCCGAACGTTTCGCCTGCCACTTTTTCAACAAGGCGAGCAAAACAATCTTGGATATCGCAAACGCTACCGCCGGCATTTTCCGTATTTGACATTTCTTCATAACCATCTAGTACGGTGTTCCACATAGAAGGATATTCCCGCTCAATCCGCTTAAAAACCCCTTTTAGTGCGCCGTAAAGCGGTTTTGCATACGCTTTATCGTTATCGCGAATATGGTCGGATAAAACGCCTGCAACGAGCGTTAAGTTAAAGGCCGCTACCTTTTTGGCGAAATCGGTTTTAACGGCGGCTTGCAATTCTTCCGTTTTGTTCCAACAGGAAATTTTTTTAACGGGCGCAAGAAAACCGTCTTCCGCAAGCAACATCAAGAAAAACGTGACGTCGAAAGAAACGAGAAAGCGGCTAAATTGTCCGTAATGATACCCAAGCGCGCGGCATAAAAAACAATAATGTTTGCGAAAATTGTTTTTTAAATGCGCGGGGGCATTTTTGTCTAAGTTTACGTAGCCGAACATAAGTTAGTCCTTTTGTGAGTGTTTGTGAAAGGTTCTAAACAAGTCCTTTCCGCAGCCGAAAAGCATAACAATGGATGCGGCAAGGAATACGGTGGTATGGGTGTTTGGAATACATATCGACAAAATAATGGCGCAAAGCAGTTGAATTAGCGTAAAAATAGGGCCGAAAAGATGGATAAGCCCTTCCTTTTCACCTTTATAAAAGAGCACGCAAAACTTAAAAGTTTTGGTGAGTTTAATGCGGTTTTGTTCTATTTTGATAGGGTATAAGTACAGAGCCGCAACCTTTCTTTTTTTGAAGAGACAGGCGATAAGATGCCCTAATTCGTGGAAAGCGATAGAACAATATAGCACGAAAATCCCGCCGCAGAAGACGAGAGCGACGTGTGGCACGGCAAGGGAGATGAAAAAGCAAGTCCCACTTGCAAGGATTAAAAACAGAGTAAGAATACTGATCATACCAAAAAGAATAAAAAGCAAAGGGCAAACACGAAAAGAAGAGAAAGGAAGTTTATCGCATCGTTATTCAAAACGCGCACCCCTTTTTCAAACTCCGTAGGAGTTTGGCAACAAATTGTCTTTTCCGTTTGTTTCCCGCAAACGTTGCAGCGGTATTTTGCTTGCAAAACAGATCCGAAAACGCTATCAATGAGCGTACCACTAAAGATAACCGCCGCGCAAAGGAAGAAACGTGCGCCTGAAAGCAGATTTGTAAAAGCGGCAAACCCCACGGCGGCAACGAGCGCGGTGAGCGTACCAAGAATGCTAACGCCGCCCGAAATCCCTTTTTCTAAGGGTTTCCACGTTAAAATATCCCGTGGTTTTGCTTTTGAGAGCGTGCCTACGTCGGAAGAAAGGGAGTCCACGAACGCCGCGCTAAGCGTACAAAGTGCCGCGGCGGAGAATACGGGCGAGCGAGTTATAGCAAAAAGAAAGATAGAAAGGGTGGGGAAGAAACCGTTTACAAAGATTTCCACGCCGTCTTTTCCCTTCGTTTTTTCAACCGTTTCTACGACTTGTGCTTTTAAAAGTTTGCGGATGAGAGAAACGGAAAGCATTAACGCATAGCACCCGATAAGGTAGGCAAAAAAGAACCAACCGCCAACAAATAAAAACGTGCCGCCGATCGCCGCAGCGAGAAGGCTTCCAAAATAGGTGATAAATTTCGATAAAAAGGCGATAAGGAAT
>JAFTHR010000266.1 GCA_017457345.1 Clostridia bacterium
CTATCCGTGCCAAAAACGGGGAAATAATCGATTATAAAAACGAATACCTGGGCTTAAAAGAATACCTTTCGAGCGAAGAGATCGGCGGAAAGGATGCCGAAAATATCTTAGATCCTTACCTTCGAGAAATCGTAAAAAGCCGAAAAGAAGAGCCCGCCGTTAAAGATATCATTGAAACCATCCAAGAAAAGCAGTACGAGATTATCACGAGCGACGTGAAAAAGAACTTCGTGCTCCAAGGCTGTGCGGGTAGCGGCAAAACAATGGTAATGCTCCACAGATTAAGTTATTTAATGTATAACGACGAGTCTATCCGATCCAAGAACGTTTTGGTGCTCACGCCGAGCGATTCCTTTAACGGGTTTATCGACGAGCTTGCCGCCGTTTTAGAACTTGAACGGGTGAAAACGACCACTATTCACGAGTATTTCTTGCGCGTGCTCGATAACGAAAAGATATCCATTCGAGAGAAAATTGACTACGCGGAAAAGGAAAACGAAGACTATCTTGCCTACGTATATTCCCCCGATTTTTTGAAAGACGTGGAAAAGAAACTTGGCAAGGTATACGATAATTTGTACGGGCTATTCACGGGGGAAGAATGTCAATCGTTCATTTCGTCCTTAACGGAGAGTTGTGCCGCGCAACTTTCTTCGTACGAATGGATTATGAACTCGTCTACTCGCGTGCGCCGCGCCGTGCTTGGGGAGATTAAGGAAAAGAAAGAAGGCGGGCTGTATTATACGAAGCCGTTTAGAACGCTAATGAATTGTATGACGGACGTTCGGGATTTTTTCACCGTCACGTTGCGAAGCGAGCGAGCAAAAACCCCCGAATACTTTTATCGCCATATGCTCTCTTTTTATAAAAGCGCGGTGTTCGTTCGCCGTTATACCGAGCGAATCGTTGCGGAAGCGGTGGAGTCCTTGCAAACGCTCAAAGGGGTTATCGAGCGAGAGATTGTAGATTTGTACCGCTATAAAAAACGGGTGGGGGAACAGGAACTACTCGTTTATCCCGATCGGATTGAGCGTAGAAAAGAAATTTTAACGGAAATTGAAAAAACGATCGAAAAAACTACGCAAATTGCCGATAAAAACGCGGCGTTTGAAGATTTCTTCGAGTATTTAATCGGTGAAAAAACTTTCTCGGCAATCGGCAAAGGCGAAGACTTTGTAGACGTGGTTCGCTACTTTTACCGCGAAACGGTTAAAAAATATAAAAAGCGGTACGGGATACAAGGCAAAATGTACCCTTCGGATGCTTACGCGCTTTGCGTGCTTTGCGATATGCTCGGCAAAGATCTTACGCCTAAGCATACGTACGTGTTCGTAGACGAAGCGCAAGATTTATCGCAGGGCGAATATCGTTTACTCAAGCGCATCAATAGCCGTGCTTGCTTTAATATCTTTGGCGACGTGGAGCAGAACGTCACGCCCTATCGCGGGGTGAAGGACTGGTCGCTCTTTTCAGATTTTGAGCAATATACCTTATTGCAAAATTACCGAAACACCAACCAAATTGTGGAGTACGTATCCGATAATTTGCAAGTAAACATGCAATCTATCGGGTTAGACGGGCCGAACGTGGAAAGCATTTCCGCGCGCGGGATCGCGGGCTTCTTTAAAGAAAAGAAGGGGCTAAAAGCGGTGATTTGTAGCGAAAAAACGCGTGAAAAGTATGCGAAAAAGAGTTATCACGTAATCGCAGAAAAGGGCAAAGTTTCCAAAACGAAGATCAATTTTATGTCCGTATACGAAAGTAAGGGGTTAGAGTTCTCTTCCGTTGTGGTATGTACCGAAGGGATGACGGACGCGGAGAAGTATATTGCTTACACGCGGGCGCTGCAAAATCTTGCGGTGATTGAGGAGGAATAATGCAAAAGTACGATATTTTTTTAGTGGATGCGGATGGAACGCTATTAGATTTTCACGCCTCTTCTTTAAAGGCGATACATGCGGGGTTTTCCGCGCTCGATATCGAGTGGAAAGAGGAATTCGACGACGTTTATACGCAGGTAAACGACGAGTTGTGGGAGCGGTTAGAACGCCGTGAAATCACGCGCGAAAAATTGCTAGAAATCCGTTTTCCTATATATTTAGAACGGATCGGTGCGCCGAAAGAAAAAGGGCGAGCGTTTAACGAGATTTATCTAGACTATTTAAAAAACAATCCGCAATATATTTTAGGAGCGGAAGAATTTTTAAAAACGCTCAAAGAAAAGGGTAGAGTGTTTATCGTTACGAACGGCACGGCGGTCATTCAAAAATCCCGTTTTGCTAGAAGCGGATTGAATGAGTTGGTAGATGGCGTATTCGTTTCCCAAACGGTGGGCTACGATAAGCCGCACC
>JAFTHR010000030.1 GCA_017457345.1 Clostridia bacterium
AGATAACACCTGAAATATTACGAGCTTTCGTGGACAAGGTTATTGTTCACGAAAAAGTAAAGGTAAACGGACGTTACGTTCACACAATAGAAATTATTTACAACTTTGTCGAAGCCATAGATTTACCTGACTTCGATGCACATTTAAGAGAAGAAAACTAAATAGAATGAGAAAAGGCGTGGCATCACGCCACGCCTGACTCTTCAAAGACAGCACCTACCGCAAAAAATCCCTATGGGAAAAGCGGGAACGTTCGTCTTTTTTTTGTTTTACAAAGCGTTGTGCTGCGCCAAAAATAATCGAAACTTTTTTCCAAAAAGGTATTGATATTTGCCTTTGTATGTTGTATAATAAAAGGGACGAAGATAGATGGATTTTTCAGCGCGATTTTACTTTTCGGCAAAGCCGATTGGAAAGATTTCTCTCCCGCGCGGGCAGGTTTTCTTTCTAAAAGCCTTGACAAAAGCCAAAAGATTTGCTATAATCGTCTTGTGAGAAGTAGAAGGCGGCGCGCAAACCACGGCGTGTACGCTTTTATTGTGTTGTTAGCGAAAGTTTAATAACGGAGCGATTATGAACGGAAAAATACACTCTTTCGAATCATTCGGTACGGTAGACGGGCCGGGCATACGCCACGTTGTGTTTATGCAAGGGTGTCCGCTTCGGTGCCGATACTGCCATAACCCCGATACTTGGTCGGGCGGAGGAAAAGAGTATTCGGCGCAAGAGGTTTGCAAAAACGTTTTGCGGTATAAAAACTACTACGGCGAAAAAGGCGGCGTCACCGTATCCGGCGGCGAACCACTTTTACAAATAGAATTCGTAACGGAACTGTTCACTCTTTTAAAGGAAAACGGTATACACACGGCGGTGGATACTTCCGGGTTCACTTTTAGAAAGGATGATCCTGAAAGCGTGCGAAAACACGAGCAGTTGCTCGCCGTAACGGATTTAGTGCTTTTGGATATTAAGCATATCGACGAAGAAAATCACCGCGCTTTAACAGGGCAAAGCAACGAAAACACGTTAGCCTTCGCAAAGTTTTTAAGCGAGCGGGGAACGCCCACTTGGATTCGCCATGTGCTCGTTCCTACTCAAACGGATGACGACGGTGCGCTTCTTCGTTTGCGTGCGTTTATCGACACGTTAAAATCGGTAGAAAAGGTAGAAGTGTTGCCTTACCACACAATGGGCGAAGTGAAATACGAAAAACTTGGCTATGAATACCCGTTGAAAGGGGTTGCACCGCCTACGAAAGAGCGGGTGGAGAACGCCAAACGGATATTAACGGGAAAGTGAAAATGAGCGAGATTTTAGGAAAGAAAGACTATAAAAGTAAATTAAGCGGACTTTGTTGCGTGGAAGTTAGCGGTGAATCTTGTGCGAACTGTTTTTCCTTAATGCCCGTTTTAAAGACGTTGATTGATGGGAGAGAGGATATCCGTCTCGTCCACGTAGAAGCGGATTTCAATACGGTTGAATTAATGGAAGAGTGGGACGTGACGAAAGTTCCTACCATTTTATTAATGGAAGACGGAGAGATTTTTGCCCGTTGTTCGGGATATCAACCCGAAGAAATTTTGGAAATTTGGCTCGACGCGAAAATCGAAGAGCGCAAAAATAACAAGTAAGAAAATATAATAATAGGAGTACGAATATGATTCAATACAAAGGTTGGGAGGGGTTTGTCCCCGGTAAATGGTGCAACGACGCAGTGGACGTGCGCGATTTCATTCAACGCAACTACACGCCTTACGAAGGGGACGAAAAGTTCCTTGCTCCCGCAACGGAAGCAACGAAAAAACTTTGGGACATTATCTGTGATTTGTCTAAAAAGGAACGTGAAGCAGGTGGCGTTTTAAATGCGGACACGAAGATCGTTTCCACCCTTACTTCGCACGGTGCGGGGTATTTCGATAAAGATCTCGAACAAATCGTAGGTCTTCAAACGGACGAACCGTTTAAGCGTTCGTTGCAACCGTTCTGCGGTATCCGTATGTCGGAAGGCGATCTTGAAATGTAAGGTTATAAACTCGACGAATACGTGAAGGAAATTTTCAAGAAATATCGTAAAACGCACAACGAAGGCGTGTTTGACGCATACACTCCTGAAATGAGAGCGGCTCGTTCCTCCCACATTTTGACAGGTTTGCCCGATGGTTACGGCAGAGGTAGAATCGTAGGCGACTACCGCCGTGTTGCGCTCTACGGTGTGGATTACCTCATCAAGAAAAAGGAAGAAGATAAACTTGCGTTGAACGGCGATATGACGCCCGATAAGGTACGCGATCGCGAAGAACTTGCAGATCAAATTAAGGCGTTGAAAGCGTTAAAGCAACTCGCTGCAATCTATGGCTGCGATATTTCCGAACCTGCAACCACGGCAAAAGAAGCAATCCAAGCGTTGTACTTTGGCTACCTTGCAGCGGTTAAGGATCAAAACGGCGCGGCAATGTCTATCGGTAGAAACACGACGTTCCTGGATATTTATATCGAACGCGACCTTCAAAAGGGACTCATCACCGAAGAACAAGCGCAAGAATTTATCGACCATTTCGTTATGAAACTTCGTATCGTGAAGTTCATGAGAACGAAAGAATACAACGAGCTTTTCTCGGGCGATCCTACTTGGGTAACCGAAGTTATCGGCGGTATGGGCGTTGACGGAC
>JAFTHR010000031.1 GCA_017457345.1 Clostridia bacterium
GCAACGGGTCCACAAGGTCCAACCGGCGCAACAGGCCCGCAAGGAGAGGCTGGCAGTGTTTGGCACACAGGGTTTGCCGTACCGCTCGATTCTCTTGGAAAAGATTCCGATATGTACTTAGATACCACGAGCAAAGATATTTATCAAAAAGTAAACGGTAAATGGGAGCCTGTGGGGAATATGCAAGGGAAAGAAGTGAAGCGGAAATGGGATGCCGATAACACTTTAAAAATACTAGCGATCGGCAACAGTTTTTCGGATGATGCTTTATGGCTTTTACCAGACGTATTGAAAAGTTTAGGAATTACGAATTTTCGTATTAGCAACCTTTATATCGGTGGTTGCACGTTGCAAACACACGCAACGAATCTCGAAACGAAAGCCGCTTCGTACGTGTTTAGAACGAATACGGGCAACGGTTGGGATAGGAGCGACGCAACCGGCGATACGGAACTTTTAGTTGGTCTCTTGGCGGACGATTGGGATTATATTTCGTTGCAACAGGGTAGTCCGGAAAGCGGTCTTGCAAGTAGTTATTCTTATATTCCTGAAATTATCGACGTTGTGGAACGCTATAAGCCGAACGCAAAAATTCTTTGGCATATGACGTGGGCATACCAACAGAATACCGATCATTGGGCGTTTGCAAACTACGATAAAGATCAAACGAAGATGTACGAACAAATCGTTAATAGCGTTAAAACACAGGTGTTGCCGAACTACGATTTTCATTTTATTATCCCGAACGGAACGGCTGTTCAAAACGCACGCACGAGTTTTTTAGGCGACACGCTCACGCGCGACGGCTACCACTTAACGTATGACGTTGGAAGATATATGGCGGCGCTTGGATATGCGTATTTAACGACGGGTTATTCGATTGACAACGTGGCTTTTACGCCTGCTGGAATGACAAGTGCTATAAAAGCAATTTGTGTTGAAAGCATAAAGAACGCTTTGCAAAAGCCGTATACGGTGACGAATTCGCAAAGTTCGATTGAAACAAACTGGGTTGCAATGCAAGATAGCGCGTATGGCTGGAATGATATAGGTTATTGGAATTCGACTGAGAACGGACAACACTACCAAGTGATTGCTAGTGGCGGTATTTCAAACGCGTTTGTATGTACGCAAATGTTTACCCGACAAACCTTGCCTGTAGGCTCGATTATTGAAATTGCCGCAGGATATAAATACCGTCCGGAAGGATGGGTGGGTACAGGCGTACAATCATCTCGGCCAGAGAATACAACGAAAAATCGAATAGTTGTGGACGAAGCGTGGTGGGGAAACTACGATAGACGTGCGTTTAACGTTAGTTTAGTGGACGGCGCGGCGCTGACGGATGCTACGGCTGTGGCAGGAGCAAAAGCGGCGTTTAAAATATGGTTGCCGAAATAAAGAAATAATAAAAAGACCGATCGCGGATAAAAAGTTTGCGATCGGTCAATCATTTATAAGTAAAAATCGTTCTTCTGCTATGCAAAAAAATTTGGAAAAAATCGGATAAAAAAGGAAAAATTACGCATACTAAACGCGTACCTGCCCCCTTCTTTTACATAAAAAGGAGGAAAAAAGATGCAAAAAGTAGAAATCTGCGGGGTAGATACTTCAGGGCTGCCTAAACTCACTAGCAAAGAAAACGAAGAGTTGATGGTCAAAATTAAGCAAGGCGATAAAGCGGCTCGGGAAAAGTTTATCGTGGGGAATATGCGTTTGGTCCTTTCGCTCGTAAAGCGTTTCCGTGCCAAAAACGGCACGTTAGACGACGTGTTCCAAGCCGGTTGCGTAGGTCTTATCAAAGCGATCGATAATTTTGATTTATCGGTGGGCGTTAAGTTTTCCACGTACGCAGTTCCTATGATTATCGGTGAGATCAAGCGTTTTCTCCGTGACGGCAATTCGCTGCGCGTTTCTCGCAGTATTCGCGATACGGCGTATCGGGTGCTGAAAGCGCGGGAAGAAATTGAACAGGGCGACGAAGAGGCAACGATAGGAAAAATCGCCGAAAAATTGCAGGTGGCGGAGCGCGAAGTGGTATACGCGTTAGACGCCATTTCCGATCCCGTATCCATCTACGAGCCGGTGTACAACAAGGCGGGCGATACGCTACTTCTTATGGATCAGTTGAAAGACGAGAAGTGTAGCGACGAGATTTGGACGGAGCACGTTGCACTTTCCGAAGCGCTTTCTCGGCTCGGCGATCGTGAAAAAAAGATTTTGTTTTTGCGATACTTTGAAGGAAAAACGCAAACGGAAATATCCGCGGAAGTGGGCATTTCGCAGGCGCAAGTTTCCCGACTTGAAAAGAACGCACTCGGGCGAATAAGAAAAAATATCTCGTAAAGAAAACCCGACCGATTTTTTCGGTCGGGTTTTATCTATCAAATAATTCGTCTAAACTCACGTCGTAAAAGTTGGCAATTTTTAAAAGCGTTTCGTAATCGGGGCGCACGGCGTTGGTTTCATACCGTGTGTAATTTACGCGCGGAATTCCTATTTTTTCGGCAACTTGTTGCTGTGTTAGCCGTTCTGATTTCCGTAATTCTTTTAATTTTTTCCCTAAATCAAACATACAACACTCCTATTGTTGACATTGTACATTATTTGTACTAAAATAAGAAAAAATGTACAAAATATGTACAAAACTAATTAGGGGAGTAGAAGGAATGAGAAAGTTTAATCTTCGTTTTATGTGGTGTATTCTTTTATGGATAATGGTGCTATTGATAGCGTTAATTGTATTGAATTATAATGATGTGATTTCGGCGCTATTGTTTAGGGTTTTTACGGTGATGATGCTTTTCTTTTTAACGTTTGGTTTTATCGTTTCATTTTTTTTGCCTATTGAGAATAGAGAAGTTGACGAAAAGAGTAAAAAGTTGTATAATCAAAACCGAAGAGGTGAGAAAATGGAATTAAAACTTGGGAAATACCGCCATTATAAAGGGAACGAATATAGGGTGCTTGCCGTGGCGAAGCATTCGGAAACGCTAGAGCCGCTCGTGGTTTATCAAGCGTTGTATGGCGAAGGCGCTATTTGGGTGCGCCCGCTTTCTATGTGGTTTGATAAAATAGAAACGCCGCAGGGCACGGTGCTTAGGTTTACCTTTATCGAAGAATAACACAAAAAAATAAAAAAAGGCGTGTCGATCGGCGCGCCTTTTTGCATATAGTAAAAAGGGGACGTTCGAAAACGAGAAGTAAACCCGAAAGGAGGAAGTATGCAGTTAAGTTTTTCCGATTTGCGGACGAAAGAGGTTGTGAATACAACGGACGGCAAAAAACTCGGTAAGGTTTGCGATCTCGTGTTTTGTTATCCCGAAAACAGAGTGCTTGGTATCGTAGTGCCGGGCGGCAAAGGGTTTGGGTTTCGGCGCGGTGAAGTGTTCATTGATTTAAAGTGCATTGCTAAACTAGGGGAGGACGTAATTTTAGTAAACGTTCCGCCGTTTGGGAAGAGTGCAAAGAACGCCGATCGCGGAAAACCGCGGGAAGAGCGCGCATACCCTACCGCGCCACCGCCTGCGTATGGGGCGGAGTTTGGGGAAACGCCGTCACGAAGGACTTACGACGAGTACGAATAATTTTCTTTCCTTTTCTTTCCTTTTTTTCGCGTGGGGAAGGGCTCGCGTGCTCTTTCCCTGCCGCGTTTTTTTGTGATAAAACCTTTTTTTAGATGCTCCGTGTTGCGTTGACAAACGGAGTATTTTTTTGTATATTTAAAATAGAAAAGCAAAGATTTCACGAACATTTAACGCTGATTTGTTGTAAAATATAATTTTTGAGTTTATATTTATATAAAAGAAAAAAAGTTTATAGGAGAAAATGATGA
>JAFTHR010000002.1 GCA_017457345.1 Clostridia bacterium
CTTTTCGGGGTTGCCTGCGGGGGAAAGAAGCTCGGGCATATATGTTTCTCCTGTTGTGGGTGGATTTTTGGACATACACAATCATTATACATCTTTTTTGCGGGTTTGTCAACTCTTATTTTAATAAATAAGAAACAAAAAAATAATTTCTCGCTAACTTTTCTTTTTTTCGCCTGCAACCCTTGACGGCGCGGCGGGGTTTGTGGTATAATTTACGGGAATAAACGTCGGAGGAAATTAGTATGAGTAGAGCAGACGAAATTTTTGCGCAAAACATGCGAGATATTATCGACAACGGGTTTTGGGACACCGATTTAAACGTTCGCCCTAAGTGGGAAGACGGCGTTCCTGCTCATACCGTAAAGAAGTTTGGGATAGTAAATCGATACAACTTACAGGAAGAGTTCCCTATCCTTACGATCCGTCGCACGGCTTTTAAATCTTGTGTAGACGAGTTGCTTTGGATTTGGCAAAAAAAGAGCAATAACATTCACGATTTAAATTCGCATATTTGGGATAGTTGGGCAGACGAGACGGGCTCGATCGGAAAGGCTTACGGCTACCAACTCGGCGTGAAACATAAGTACAAAGAAGGGGAATTCGACCAGGTAGATCGCGTGTTGTTCGATCTGAAAAATAACCCTGCGAGCCGCCGCATTATGACCAACATTTATAATTTTCAAGACTTGCACGAAATGGGCTTGTATCCCTGCGCGTATTCTATGACGTTTAACGTTTCCGGCGATACGCTCAACGGGATTTTAAACCAACGCTCGAACGATATGCTCACGGCGAACAATTGGAACGTGGTGCAATACGCCGTGTTGCTGATTATGATGGCGCAAGTTTCGGGATTGAAAGCGGGTGAACTAGTGCACGTGATTGCAGATGCCCATATTTACGATCGCCATATTCCTTTGGTGGAAAAGGTGCTCAAAAACCCGCAGTTGAAAGCACCTAAACTCGTTGTAGATCCTAACGTTAAAAACTTCTACGATTTCACGGTGGATAGTTTTAAACTCGTAGACTACGAATGTGCGAAGTTGGAAGAAAAAATTCCCGTGGCAATATAAGGAGAAAAGATGATTAAAGCAATCGTACACGCCGATAAAGAGTGGGGGATCGGCAAGGGAAACGATATGATGTTTTCGTTGCCGGAAGATATGCGTTTTTTCCGTGAAATCACCACGGGACACACCGTTGTAATGGGCGGAAACACCCTTCGTTCTATGCCGGGCGGGAAACCGCTTAAAAATCGCGTGAATATCGTGCTTTCAAGGGGGCAGGTACGGGATGACTGTATTATCGTGCGCTCTTACGAAGAACTAAAAAACGAATTGAAAAACCGCCAAAACGAAGAAATTTACGTAATCGGCGGTGGCGAAGTATACAAAGAATTGCTCCCTTATTGCGAGCAAGTGCTCGTCACCAAAGTAAACGCCGTGGGGGGTGCGGAAGTATTCTTCCCTAATTTAGACGAAGATGAGAATTTCGTTTGCGTTTACGTAAGCGAGCCGCAAATGGATAACGGGCAGTTGATTTGTTTCACTACCTACGAAAATTTAAACGTACAACCGTTATAAGAGAAAAGCGCAAGGCAACTTGCGCTTTTCTTTTTTAAGAAAAAAGTTAAAAAATCGCAAAAAACTTGGCGGAAAGTGCGTTCATTTTGTTGTCAAGAACGAAAAAAAGTATTAAAATAGAAAGCGTTGAAAAGATTTACGTTAGAAGGAGAACGATTTTGTTAAGAGAAGACTTACGCAACGTGGCGATCATTGCACACGTTGACCACGGCAAAACCACGCTCGTCAATCAAATGATGGCGCAAGGCGGTGTGTTCCGTGAAAACCAACAAATAGAAGACCGCGTGATGGACTCCAACGATTTGGAGCGTGAACGCGGTATTACCATTCTTGCAAAAAACACTTCGGCACGCTATAAGGACGTGAAAATTAATATCGTGGACACGCCTGGCCACGCCGACTTTTCGGGAGAAGTGGAACGCGTGCTTAAAATGGTAAGCGGCGCGCTCATTTTGGTGGATGCGGCAGAAGGCCCGTTGCCGCAAACCCGTTTCGTAATGCAAAAAGCCTTGCAACTTGGGTTAAAACTAATTCTCGTTATCAATAAGGTGGACCGCCCGGACGCTCGTATTGCCGAAGTGGTGGAAGAAATGCAACTTTTGATGATGGATTTAGACGCAACCGACGAACAACTGGACAGCCCGATTGTATATTGTTGCGGCCGTCAAGGCACGGCTTCGCTCACGCCCGACGGGCAACAAGACGATTTAACGCCCCTTTTTGACACGATCGTGAACACCATTCCGCCTATGGACGTAGACGTGGACGGTGCAGGGCCATTGCTCGTTTCGTGTATCGACTATAACGAATTTGTGGGTAGAATCGGCGTAGGGAAGATCGAACGCGGTGTAATCAAAGCAAACGAAACGGTTTCCGTTTGTAATTTTAACGATCCGAAGGTGCGCAACAACTGCCGCATTGTAAACCTTTACCAAATTGAAGGGTTGGAACGCGTACCCGTTGCCGAAGCAAAGGCGGGGGATATCGTTGTATTTTCCGGGATCGAAGGCTTGAATATCGGTGATACCGTTTGTTCGCCTACCAAGATTGAACCAGTACAGTTCGTTAGTATTGAAGAACCTACGGTGGAAATGACGTTCTCCGTAAACGATAGTCCGTTTGCGAGCAAAGAAGGTAAATTCGTAACGACGCGCCAACTCCGCGATCGGCTTTACAAGGAACTTTTGCGTGACGTTTCTTTGCGCGTAAGCGATACCGATAAAGCGGACAGTTTCCGTGTTTGCGGGCGCGGTGAAATGCACCTTTCGATCTTAATCGAAACAATGCGCCGCGAAGGGTATGAATTCCAAGTTTCTACCCCGAAAGTTTTGTATAAAGAAATCGACGGCGTTTTGCACGAGCCCGTGGAACGCTTCGTTGCCGACGTGCCCGAAGATATGACGGGCCCCGTGTTCTCGGCAATGGGGAATAGAAAGGGTGTGCTTTTGCAGATGTCGGCGGTAGGCGATAGAATGCGTTTAGAGTTTATCGTGCCTTCCCGTGGGTTGTTCGGGTACAAGAGCGAATTCTTAACGGACACCAAAGGTCAAGGGATTATGAACACCATTTTCTTTGAGTACGAGCCGTACAAAGGAGAAATGCAGCGTAGAAATACCGGTTCGCTCGTGGCGTTTGAAACGGGTGAAGCGGTCACTTACGGGTTGTTTAACGCGCAGGGCAGAGGTACTCTTTTCGTCACGCCCGGCACGCCCGTTTACGAAGGGATGGTGGTTGGCTATACCAACCTTTCCGAAGATATCAACGTGAACGTTTGCAAAACCAAGCATCTTACCAACACCCGTTCTTCGGGCAGTGACGACGCGTTGACGCTCGTCCCCGTTAGCAAAATGAGTTTGGAAGAGTGTTTAGAGTTTATCGCAGACGACGAACTTTTGGAAGTGACGCCGAAGTCTTTGCGTATTCGAAAGCGTATTTTGGATAGCGAACTTCGTGCAAAGGCTCGTTTCAAGGAAAAAACTGGAAAATAAACAAATAAAGCGGCGATTTATCGTCGCTTTTTCTCGTATTTGCGATTTTTGCACGAAAAATAATTTTCCTATTTTTTGCTTGCAAAAAGGTGACATTTTAAAGAAAATATAGTATAATAAAAAAAATCGGGCTTTAAAAAAAGCCGCATAAAAACGAAAAATACTTGAGAACTACATAGGAGAAAGTGTTTAGATAAAATGGAAGTTTTTGAAGTAATAGCCATGGTGCTTGCCGGCGTAGGTGCGTTCTTGCTTGGGTTTAAATTGCTCAGCGAGAACATGGAAAAACTGTTCGGTAGTGGATTAAAAAGTTTGTTCAACAAAACTTCGGATAAGAAACTCGTCGGCGTTGGTATGGGCGCGGCGGTCACGGCGGTCATTCAAAGTTCGGGTGTCACCACCGTTATGGTCGTCGGGTTTGTAAACGCGGGGATTATGACGCTTTATCAAGCGGCGTCTATTATCATGGGTGCGAATATCGGTACGACGATCACTGCCCAAATTGCTTCGTTAGACGATTTGCCGATCAATAGTGTGTTTATTTTATTGCTTGGGATCGGCGTTTTGATGGAGATGTTCTCCAAGAACGATAGAGTAAAGAGCGGTGGGCTTGCGCTTGCGGGCTTGGGTATGGTGTTCTTTGCTCTCAACGTTATGTCTACGCAAATGAGCGCGTACGCAACGACACCCGCAGTACAAAACTTCTTGCAAGATTTGAATAACCCGTTCTTGCTCTTATTGTTCGGTATCGTATTGACGGCGCTTGTACAATCGTCTA
>JAFTHR010000032.1 GCA_017457345.1 Clostridia bacterium
AGCGCTTGCCGTGGCGGCGGCGATTGAAAACAAGTCTAATCACCCGAGAGCCGAATGCGTGCTTGAGTACGCCCAAAGCGTGGGATACGAAAAGAAGGAAGCGCAAGAGTACCTTTATACAACGGGTAGAGGTGCGCAGGCGTTGGTGGACGGAATAAAGTATTATCTTGGCAACAAAGGCTTATTGCCGAAAGGGGTTTTAAAAACCGTTGCGGAACTTGAAAAAAAGTACGAGCGTTCGGGGAAAACGGTTATCTTCCTTGCAACGGATAAGGAGCTTGTGGCGGCGATTGCCATTGCAGACGAACTCAAAGAAACTTCGAAAGAAGCGGTTGAAAGTTTAAAAGTCCGCGGCGTTACGGTGGGGATGCTCACGGGAGACGCCGAGAACGTGGCGAAAGCGATTTCCGAGCGCGTGGGGATTGATAAGTACTACGCCGAATCCCTGCCGGAAGATAAGGCGAACGCTGTGAAAACAGCCCGTGAACTCGGTGGCGTTGTGGCAATGGTTGGCGACGGCGTGAACGATAGTCCTGCCTTAAAAGCGGCGGATTTGGGCGTTGCTATGGGCACGGGAACGGATATCGCGATTGACAGTGCCGACGTTGTGCTCGTCGGTGGAGATTTAAACCTTTTATCGGTGATGATCGATTTAAGCAAGGCGGCGGTTCGAAACATTAAGCAAAACCTGTTTTGGGCGTTGTTTTACAACTGCGTTGCGATCCCGGTTGCGGCGGGTGCGTTAGCGTTTGCGGGAGTGGTGTTAAACCCTATGATGGCGGCAGCATGTATGAGTTTAAGGTCCCTTGTCGTGGTGACGAACGCTTTGCGGCTTACGAGATTTGGTAAAAAAGAAAAAGAAAATAATAAGGAGAAAACGGGTATGGTAAAAACCTTAAAAATTGAAGGAATGATGTGTCCGCGTTGCGTTGCGCACGTAGAAAAAGCACTTTCGAGCGTAAACGGCGTAGAAAGCGTGGAAGTAAACTTAAAGAAAAAGACGGCGAAAGTGGTTGGCGAAACGGTTGTAGAGAGCGAAATGCGCGCGGCGATCGAAGAAGCGGGCTACGAAGTGAAAGAAATCCGTTAACTTTCCTAAAAATTAGCGATAAATCGACGGAAATCGCATAAATTATCCTCCTTTTTGTATGTTATCATATTCGCAATGAAGCATATAAGAAGGAGGCTTTTTTATGGAATTATTGTTGCTAGATAAACGCACGAAAGGGTTGATTGAAAACTACGTACCGCAAGGGGATATTTTAGAAGGGGTGGTTTGTTTTTTCTCGGTGTTTGCCGATTATACGCGGATAAAAATCCTTTCCGCGCTTGCGATTAGCGATTTATGCGTGACCGATCTTTCGCGCATACTAAACGTAAACCAAACGACCGTTTCTCATCAACTTCGGTATTTGAAAAGTGCAGGTATCGTCAAGTGTGCAAGGCAGGGGAAGATCATCTTTTATTCCCTTGTAGACGATTCGATTAACGACGTGATTTTAAAAGGCATAGAGTTTTTGGGTTGCTAAGCGGAAAAAGCAGGATTATTTTTCTTAACCTACTTGCAAAACCTACTGTTTTGTTGTATAATTATAATGATGGATTGTATGCGTATCCTGATTTGGATAGAATATGAGTTTTTTAACTGAAAAACTGAAACTGCTCACCGAAAG
>JAFTHR010000033.1 GCA_017457345.1 Clostridia bacterium
AGGGCGTTGTTTTATGTTAAAAAAGATTGCCGTATTTGCCTCCGGCGGCGGAACGGACTTTCAATCGGTAATCGACGCAAACGAGAAAAACGGCTTTTGTGAAATTAAATATCTGGTGGAGTCAAAACCCAATATCTGAGCGAATGAGCGTGAAAAGAAAGCGGTGATGGAAAAGATTGTATATGAATATGAAAAATTTGAAAGCAGGTACGATTTCTATGCTTTCGTCACCGAAAAGTTAAACGCTGCGGGGGTGGATTATTTATTGCTTGCGGGTTGGCTTTTCATCATTCCCGCCCATTTTATTCAATCGTTTGAAGATAGAATTATCAACATTCACCCGTCCCTTATCCCGTCTTTTTGCGGTAAAGGGTACTATGGCTTGCGCGTGCATACCGAAGCGGTGGCGTACGGCGTGAAAGTAAGCGGTTGTACCGTGCACTTTGTAGAAGCGGACGTAGACGGCGGTGCAATCATTATGCAAGCGACCGTGCCCGTTCTCCCTACTGATACGCCCGAAGATTTGCAAGCGCGCGTGTTGAAAGAAGAACACAGGATTTTACCCCTTTGCATGCAAAAACTTTGCCAGGGCAAAGTGATAAAGGAAGGGCGCGTGGTGACGGTGCTCGATTAAAGATAGCAACTATATGGATATCGTAATCGAAATTCTTTTGGAAATCTACTTAGAACTAATGCTACTAATCGTTCCGGAAGAAAAGCGAAAAAAACGGCATTATATCATAGCAACCGTGGTGGCAATTATCTTCACGTTTGGGATACTTGCGCTGGGATTTTGGGGCGTATATCTGCTGGCGGGGGAGAAAAAACTGATCGGCTTATTGCCGCTCGTGATTGCCGTTATGCTTTCCGTTGCACAAATTACGGCGGGCATTTTAATACACAGGAAAAGAAAATAAAACGAAAAAGGAAATAGAGTATGAACGTTTTAGTTATCGGGAACGGAGGTCGTGAGCACGCCGTTGTGCAAGCGTTGAAAAAATCTCCGAGAGTTAACAAGATCTACGCAATGAAAGGGAACGCCGGGATTGGTGAACTTGCCGAACTTGTAGACGTAGATTATTGCAACGTGAAAGCGGTAGGCGATTGGGTAGACGCGCACAAGGAAATCGATTATACGGTTGTGACACCAGACGATCCGCTTGCGCTTGGTCTCGTAGACGAATTAGAAGCGCGCGGACACCGTGCGTTCGGTCCTAGAAAGAACGCGGCGCAAATTGAAGCAAGCAAAGCGTTTTCTAAAAACTTAATGAAAAAGTACGGGATTCCTACCGCACAGTACGAGATTTTTGAAAACTACGAAGAAGCGAAAGCATACGTAGAAACCTGCGATATTCCCGTCGTTTTAAAGGCGGACGGCTTGGCGCTTGGGAAAGGCGTTTTGATTTGCAAAACCCGCGAATAAGCGCAAGAAGGCTTAAAGGAAATGATGCTCGATAAGAAATTCGGCACGGCGGGCAACAAAGTGGTTGTGGAAGAGTTTTTGGAAGGGCCGGAAGTTTCCGTGCTTTCGTTTACGGACGGCAAAACGGTTGTGCCTATGATCACGAGTTGCGACCATAAGCGTGCGTTCGATAACGACGAAGGCTTGAATACGGGCGGTATGGGAACGTTTGCACCCGCACAGTTCTACGGCGAAAAAACGGCAAAGGAAGTAATGGAAAAAATTATGCTTCCCACGATCGCCGCAATGAATGCCGAAGGCAGACCGTTCAAAGGCGTTTTGTACTTCGGGCTTATGAAAACGAAAAACGGGATGAAGGTGATTGAGTATAACTCGCGCTTTGGCGATCCCGAAACGCAAGTGGTGCTTCCTATGCTGGAAACGGATTTGATGGACGTGTTTGAAGCGGTGACGGATGAACGTCTTTCGGAGATTGAAGTGAAGTGGAAGAAAGGCGCGTGCGTATGCGTTGTGCTCGCAAGCGGCGGATACCCCTTAGACTACGAAAAAGGCAAAGAAATCACGATCGGTGAGTTGGATGGCGATATCGTTTTGTGCCATGCAGGTACGAAAATGAAAGACGGAAAGTTGGTGACGGCAGGCGGCCGCGTTATGGGCGTATGCGCCCGCGGTGAAACGCTGGAAGACGCGCGCCAAAAGGTATATAAAAACGTGGAAAAGATTTCGTTTGAGGGAATGTTCTACCGCAAGGATATCGGGATTAAATACCGCAACGAAAAAAGAGAATAACCAAAGCGAAAACGGATAGAGGTAAAAGAAATGATTTACAGATTATTTGTTGAAAAAAAGGACAACGTACAAGCGAGAAAAGAAGCAGCGGACGTTAAAACGTTGCTGGGCATCAACGCCGAAGATTTCCGCTTGATTTTGCGTTACGACGTGGAAGGATTATCGGAAGAAGAACTCAAAGCGGCGATCCCCGCCGTATTCTCCGAACCGCCCGTAGATAACGTGTACCTTGAAGAGATCGACCTTTGCGGCTACAAGGCGTTTGCGGTGAGTTATTTAACGGGGCAATACGATCAACGTGCAGATAGCGCGGCGCAATGCGTGCAACTGCTTACCCGTAAAACTCGCCCGCTGATCAAGTGCGCCAAAGTATACGCGGTGAAAGGGGTGACGGACGAAGAAGTTTTGCGTATTAAAAAGCATTTAATCAACCCCGTAGAAAGCGAAGAAGTGGGCTTTGAAAAACCGACTACGCTCGTTCGTGAAACGGTGGTAGGTGCACCCGTTCAAACGGTGGAAGGGTTTATTGATTATTCTAACGAAGAAATTGCCGCATATCATAAATCGGTAGGGTTTGCAATGAGCGTTGCCGACCTTGCTTTCGTGCGCGATTATTTCAAGAGCGAAAAGAGAAATCCCACGGAAACGGAACTCAAAGTAATTGATACGTACTGGTCTGACCATTGCCGTCATACCACCTTTGCAACCGAACTCAAATCGGTAAAAATCACGTCTGAAAACCAATCGGTAGAAAAGGCGTACCATTTATATCAAGACTTGTATCAAGAACTGAACGGCAAGCGCCCGGATAAATATCCTTGCTTAATGGATTTGGCAACGATTGCCGCGAAGAAGTTGAAAAAAGACGGTAAACTCGATAACCTTGATATTTCGGATGAGATCAACGCTTGCTCGATTTGTATCGACGCGGAAATCGACGGCAAGGTTGAAAAATACCTTGTAATGTTCAAGAACGAAACGCATAACCACCCCACGGAAATTGAACCGTTCGGCGGTGCGGCAACCTGTCTTGGCGGTGCAATTCGAGATCCGTTGAGCGGCAGAACGTACGTGTATCAAGCAATGCGGATTACGGGTGCTTCCGATCCTAGAGAAAAATTAGAAGATACGCTTGCAGGGAAACTTCCTCAACGCGCCATCACGCAACGTGCGGCGGCGGGCTTCTCTTCGTACGGCAACCAAATCGGTCTTGCAACGGGTATCGTAGACGAAGTGTACCACGAAGGCTACAAAGCAAAGCGTTTGGAAACGGGCTTCGTCGTGGGCGGGGCAAGAAAGGAAATGGTTTACCGTGAAGCGCCTAAGGCGGGCGACGTGATCGTGCTCCTTGGCGGTGAAACGGGTAGAGACGGTTGCGGCGGCGCAACGGGTTCTTCCAAGGCACACGAGTCTCACTCGGTAGAAACCTGCGGTGCGGAAGTACAAAAGGGGAATCCTTTAACCGAACGTAAACTGCAACGTTTATTCCTTAACAAGGAAGCAACGAGAAAAATTAAAAAATGTAACGACTTTGGCGCAGGCGGTGTCTCAGTTGCGATCGGTGAACTTGCCGACGGGCTGAATATCGACTTAGATAAAGTGCCTAAAAAGTATGAAGGTTTGAACGGTACGGAACTTGCTATCTCCGAATCGCAAGAACGTATGGCGGTGGTAATTGCCGAAGAAGACGTGCCTTCGTTCATTGAACTTGCGGCAACGGAAAACCTTTCGGCAACGCCGGTGGCAGTCGTCACCGATACGGGGCGTATGAAGATGTTCCTTGGCGGTAAGGCGATTGTAGATATTTCCCGTGATTTCTTAAATACCAACGGTGTAAAACAAGAAACGAACGCCGAAATTACCGATAAGGTGACCGAATGGTTTAACGAAAAGGAAGGCGTAGATTTTGAAGTAGAAACGAAGAAAGTTCTTTCCGATTTAAACGTTTGTGCAAAGAAAGGTCTTTCCGAAACGTTCGATTCCACCATCGGCGCAAGAACGGTTTATATGCCTTGGGGCGGTAAAACGCAATCCACGCCCGCGATTGCCATGGCGGCAAAAATTTGCGGCGGCGAAACGGACGTTTGTACCGTTTCGGCTTACGGCTACTCACCGTATTTGATGGAAAGCAGCCCGTTTATCGGCGCTATTTACTCGATTGTTGGCTCGGTGTCTAAAGTGGTGGCAACGGGTGCAAAATATCAAGATATCCGCTTAACACTCCAAGAATTCTTCCAAAGAATGACGGCGGATGCAAAAGTATGGGGTGTTCCCACGTCTGCCCTTCTTGGTGCGGTGTACGCGCAAATGGGGTTAGGTCTTGGCGCAATCGGCGGTAAGGACTCTATGAGCGGTACGTTTGAAAGTATTCACGTTCCGCCCACGCTTATCTCGTTCGCACTTGCTCCTGCAAAGGCAAGCAAAGTCATCACGAACGTGTTGAAAGGCGGCGAAAAACTTTATCATATCCCCGTTCCTAAGGACGGGCAATCCGTGCCGAACTTTGAAGCGCTCAAAGCGGTGTACGAAGAAGTGTATAAACAAATTGCAAGCGGCAACGCAACCTTTGCAACGGTCGTTGAAAACGGCGGTGTTGGCGCGGCGGTTATCAAGTCTGCGCTCGGCAACGAAATCGGCGTGAACTTCGCCCTTTCCGCTAGCGAATTGTACCGTGAAGGGTATGGCGATATCGTAATTTCCTTGAAGGATGAAAGTGCGGTTTCGGCGGATATTTGCAAGGTTTACGTTGGTGAAGCAACGGGCTGCGGATTCGTTTGCGGCGGGAAAAAGGTTGGAGTAAAAGATGCGCAAAACGCATACCTGTCCCCGCTTGAGAGCGTATTCGCTACTACCGCACCCGCAAGCGGTAAGGCGGAAAATTGCGATTATTTGGCAAAGATCGGGCAAAAGCGTTATACGGGCGCAAAGGTAGTAAAACCTCGCGTGTTTATTCCTGCTTTCCCCGGTACGAACTGCGAACTCGACACGGCAAGAAAGTTCCGTTTAGCGGGTGCAGACGTGGAAACGGTCGTACTGAAAAACCGTTCGGCTGCCGATATCGAAGAAAGCGTTGCGGCGTTCGTGAAAGCAATTAAAAACGCTAACATTATCGCTTTCCCCGGCGGGTTCTCCGGTGGTGATGAACCGGATGGTAGCGGTAAGTTCATTGCAACCACCTTCCGCAATCCGTATATCGCAGAAGCGGTGGAAGAACTTTTGAACAAGCGTGACGGGCTTGCGCTCGGTATTTGCAACGGTTTCCAAGCGCTCATTAAACTCGGTTTAGTTCCCTACGGGAAGATCACGGAAATGACCGCCGATTCTCCCACGCTTACCTTTAACAACATCTCTCGCCACGTTTCTACGATTGTAGACGTGCGCGTATCGTCCGTGAAGTCGCCTTGGCTTTCGGCTTGCGCGCTTGGCGAAGTGTATAAAGTACCCGTATCGCACGGCGAAGGGAAAATCGTTGCTCCTATTGAAGCGCTTGAAGAATTGCGTAGGAACGGGCAAATTGCCACGCAATACGCCGATTTAAGAGGCAAGGCAACGATG
>JAFTHR010000003.1 GCA_017457345.1 Clostridia bacterium
CAATCGAGCGTTTCTTATCGTACGTATGTTTCCCGCGGCAAAGCGCCACTTCCGCTTTCACGAGCGAGCCGCTAAAATAGAGTTTGAGCGGCACTAAGGTATAGCCTTGACGGTTGATTTTTCCCACGATTTTTGCTATCTCCGTTTTATGCAATAATAGTTTTCTATCCCTGCGGGTGTTTTTGGTGGAGAACGCATCCGATTTATCGTATAAGGCGATATGCATATTCTTCACGAACGCTTCGCCGTTTTGGATAAAGCAAAAGGAATCGTTCATATTCACGGCGTTCTCGCGCAACGATTTAATCTCATTGCCTTCAAGAACAATCCCTGCTTCGAACTTTTCTTCAATGAAATACTCAAACGAAGCCGATTTGTTTATAGCAATTATTTTCATACCTGCTCCTTGCGTTTTACTTTTTTAATCAGTTCAAATACCGTTCTACGGCGGTAAAAATCCACGTCTATCACGCGAACGATCAGTTCTTCGCCGATTGTGAACGATTGTGATTTGCCTTTGAGCAAAAACTTTTCGGGGATATATTCAAAAGAGCCTGCCAAACTTTCAATAGGGATGAGCCCCTCCACGGTGTTTTTCAGTTCCACGAACACCCCGAACGATTGCACACCCGAAACCACGCCCGTAAATTCTTGCCCTATGCGTTCACTCATATACATTGCCATATATAACGCGTCTACGTCACGCTCTGCCTCGGCGGCGCGTTTTTCACGGTCGGAAGATTGTTTTGCGGCTATTTCCACGAACGCCTTGTATTTTTCGTTTATATGCCCGTAATTGCCGTGTAAAACCTCTTTTATCACGCGGTGAATACACAAATCGGGATAGCGGCGGATCGGGGAAGTAAAGTGGCAATAACACTCGCTTGCTAGCCCAAAGTGCCCGCAATTTTCTTCCGAATAGCGCGCTTTTTGCATAGAGCGGAGCATCACGCGGTTGAGTACGGAATAGGTGGGCAACTTTTCGGCTGCCGTTAATAAATTTTGATAATCGTAGGGGTGCACGTCGTCGGCGTTAAATCTTGCGTTTAAGCCAAGTCCGCGTGCAAAATCACGGAAAGATTCCGCCTTTTCGGGGTTCGGTTTTTCGTGAACGCGGTAAATGAACGGCGCTTCGATAGACTGCATAAATTCCGCCACCGTTTCGTTAGCGAGCACCATAAACGCTTCGATAATTTGGTGCGAAAAGGCGCGTTCATAGTTTGGAATAACAATCTCGTCGTTTTCCGTCAACAGAATTTTTGCTTCTTTCACGTCTAGCGTGATAGAGCCGTTCTTTTTTCTTTTGGCTTGCAAAAGGGTGGTGAGTTCGGCGAACAAAGAAACCGTTTCTTGCAAATCGGCGTACTTTTCCAGAGTTTTTGGATCGCCGTCTAGCATTTTCGTAATTTCATTGTACGTGGTTTTGTGTTTGGAACGAATTACCCCTTCCACAATTTCTCTATCTTTCACGTTCCCTTTCTTATCCACGTGCATAATGCAGGAAAGAGTAAGGCGATCTTCCCCTTCGTTTAACGAGCAAATGCCGTTTGAAAGGGCTTTCGGGAGCATAGGGAGTACGCGATCGGGGAAATAAACACTCGTGCCGCGCTCAAACGCTTCTTTATCAAGCGCGGAATTGCGGCGGACGTAATGGGAAACGTCGGCAATGTGCACGCATAAAAGATAGCCGTTTTGCGTTCTTTCAAGGGAAATAGCGTCGTCGATATCCCGAGTATCTTCGCCGTCGATTGTAATAACGAGTTGGTCACGGAAATCTCTGCGTTTTGCGATCTCTTTTTCCGTTATCGGCTCGTTTGCCACGGCGTTTGCTTCCGTTTCAACTTCCTGCGGGAACGTTTCGTTTAAGTTGTAAGAGCGGATGATAGAGAGTTCTTCCGCAAAAAAATCGTCTTCTTCGCCAAGGACTTCTATAATTCTAGCCTCCGGCATTTTGCCGCGCGGATAGGCGGTGATTTTGGCAACCGCTTTCACGCCGCTAGGTATTTGTTTGCAGGAGTAGAGCGGGATGAACAGTTCGGTGTTGAACTTAGGATCGTCTGGGGATAGATAGCCTGCGTATTTATCTTTCGTGAACGTGCCCACAACTTGTGCCGTGCCGCGTTCTAAAATACGGATGACCGCGCAAACGTCTCCCTCTTCGTCTTCCACGCGCTGTGCAAGCACTTTATCGGAGTGGAGTGCGCCGTTAAGGTATTTTTTAGGCACGAAGAAATCTTCCGGGTACGTTTCTTTATCGTCCGGGAGCAAAAACGCAAAACCGCGTTCGTTGCCGCAAAGCGTACCGCTTACCAAAGAAAGCATTTTTGCCGTGCCGTATTTGCCGTTCTCGCCTAAAAATAGGCTGCCTTCTTCCACGAGCGCGTCTAAAACGCCCTGAAAACGTTTCCGTTCCCTAGGCGGTATATCGAATAATTTAGCAACCTGGTTTAAGGTTAGCGGTTGTGCATCGTCTGTTAAAAAATAGGACAGGACGGCTTCTTTTGCGCTCACCGAGCACCTCCTAAAGTGAATAGAAGAGAAAAAAGGCGGCTTTTATGTGAAAGCCGCCGTGTTGGTTTTATCTTATGCCCAAATGGTTTCGAGTTGGATAACGTAGAACGCGATAGAGAAAATTGCAAGAACTACTAAACAAATCCAAGTCCATTTTTTCATTTTTGCTTCAATCGATTTGCCTTTGTTCTTACCAAAGAAGGTATCGCTTGAACCGCCGAGCGCGTCGATACCGCGCGAGTTGCCGGGTTGAAGCAAAACAAGGATGACCGCCGTGATAGCGGATACAGCCATAAGAATAATCATCGTCACGCTGAGCCCCATATATAAGTTGTATGCGGTGGAGCCGCTCGTGGGGAGAGCAAGTAAATTGACTAATTTCAACATCTTTTTCACCTATAATTTCGTTTTTACGTGCGTTTACGCCACGTAAACGCGCCAGAATACTTAAAGATTATAGCATACAATCGCAAATATCGCAACTGTTTTTTCTTGCTTTTTCAAAAAATCTTAAAAGATCCGTTATTTTACGATTAACGTTTTCCCCGTCATTTCTTTCGGTTGCGGGATATTCATCATATCGAGCAGGGTGGGGGCAAGGTCGGCAAGTACGCCGCCTTCACGAAGGGACACGTTCTTATATTTTTCCGAAACCAAAATTACGGGTACGGGGTTGGTGGTGTGTTGTGTGAACGCCGTTTTCCCGTCGTCTGCGATCATCTGATCGGCGTTGCCGTGGTCTGCGGTCACTAACGCGCTACCGCCCATAGCAAGGATTTTATCCGTCACCTTTTTCACGCATTCGTCAACGGCGTGCACGGCGCTTACGGCGGCGCTCATCACGCCCGTATGCCCAACCATATCGCAGTTGGCAAAGTTCAAAATCACTACGTCATATTCGCCCGTTTCAAGTTCTTCAAGCACCTTTTCTGTCACGGGGTAGGCGCTCATTTCCGGTTGCATATCGTACGTTGCTACCTTCGGGGAAGGAATTACGATTCGCGTTTCGCCTTCTACCGGCGCTTCTAATTTTGCGTTGAAGAAGAAGGTGACGTGCGCGTATTTTTCCGTTTCGGCAATGTGTAATTGCTTTTTACCAAGGGTTGCAAGGTATTGGGGAAGAGTGTTCGTAATTTCGTCCGGCGGGAACGCAACGCCCACGTTTTCAAACGAAGAGTCGTATACCGCAAAACCAACGTACGTGGGCGCAAGGAAACCGGTTTTTCTCTCAAAACCGAGTACTGCCCCCGTCTTTTTATCGGTAAACGGGAAGTTTTCTTGCGAGAACATACGCGAAATTTGGCGAGCGCGGTCAGGGCGGAAGTTAAAGCAGATAATGCTATCGCCTTTGCCGATTAACGCCACGGGTTTGCCGTTTTCAGTAAGGTTGGTGGGTAAAATGAACTCGTCGGTCACGCCGTTTGCATAAGAAGCCTTTGCGGCGTCTTCTGCCGAGCCTTCGAATTGCACGCCCGTGCCGAGTGTGAGCATATCGTAGGCTTTTTCTTCTCTATCCCAGTTATTGTCGCGGTCCATTGCGTAGTATCTGCCTGCAACGGAAGCGATTTTACCGAACGAGAGTTCGTTGAGTTTTGCTTGAAGATCTTTCAAGAAATCCGCGCCGGAAGTGGGGGGAACGTCCCGTCCGTCCGTAAAGGCGTGGATATACACTTGACTCAAGCCTTCGTTTTTCGCCATTTCCACGAGCGCGTATAAGTGCTCGGTGTGGCTATGCACGCCGCCGGTGGAAACGAGCCCGAATAAGTGCAGGGCTTTGCCGTTATCTTTTGCCGCGCGCATTGCACGGAGCAGTTCGGCGTTCTTAAAGAATTCGCCGTCCATAATATCCTTCGTAATTTTCGTAAGGTCTTGGTAAACGATTCTGCCGGCGCCGATATTCAAGTGACCTACTTCGCTATTGCCCATTTGCCCGTCGGGAAGACCAACGGACATACCGCTCGCACCAAGTTGAGCGGAGGGGTAGTTCTTTTGAAGTTCGTTTACGAACTTGCTGCCGTCTTTGTAAATGGCGTTGCCAACGGTGCTTTCGTTGATACCGTAGCCGTCCATAATAATGATGGCGTAAGGGGTTTTCATAACGTTCTCCTTTTTTTTGGGAATTACTTATCGTAGTTAACGATAGCCGCAAAGTCGGGTGCTTTCAAGGACGCGCCACCGATAAGGCCGCCGTCGATGTCTTCTTTTGCCATCAATTCTTTGCAGTTGCCTGCGTTCATGCTACCGCCGTATTGAATGCGGAGTTTTGCCGCGCATTTCGGGCAGAACATTTCGCCAACCGTTTTACGGATAAACGCGATCGTTTCGTTTGCTTGATCGGCAGTAGCGGTTTTGCCTGTACCGATAGCCCAAACGGGTTCGTATGCGATAACGATTTTGGTGATGTCTTCAATGCCTTTCAACCCTTCGTGGATTTGAGTAGCCAACACTTCTTCCGTTTTGCCCGTTTCTCTTTCTTCAAGGGATTCACCGATACATACGATAGGGGTTAAGCCAGCGTTGAGAGCGGTGAGCGTTCTCTTGTTTACCGTTTCATCCGTTTCGCCGAAGTATTGGCGGCGTTCGCTATGACCGATAATCACGTATTCCACGCCGTATTCAAGGAGCATAGCCGCCGAAATTTCGCCGGTGTAAGCGCCTTTTTCTGCGAAGTGTACGTTTTCTGCGCCAAGGCGGATGTTCGTACCTTTCAACGCTTCCGAAACTGCGGGGATGTCGATAGCGGGTACGCAAACCACCACGTCGCACGAAGCGTCTTTCACAAGGGGAGCAATGGCGTTTACAAGCGCAACGCCTTCTTTTGCCGTATTGTTCATCTTCCAGTTTCCTGCAATAATAGCCTTTCTCATAATGTTTATTCTCCTGTTTTCTATCTAAGTTTTTCGTTTTATTCGCATAGCGAAAGCCACGCGCTAGTTGGTTTATTCGTTAGGAAAGGGCGAACGCTCGTCCGCCCTTTGGTTGAACATAATTATTCCACGTCGTTCAAGCAAGCGATACCAGGAAGAACCTTTCCTTCGAAAAGTTCAAGGGATGCGCCGCCGCCGGTGGAGATGTGGCTCATTTTATCTGCAAAGCCGAGTACTTGAACGGCTGCTGCGCTATCGCCACCGCCGATAATGGTGGTTGCTTTGCCGTATACGTCGGCAAGCGCTTGCGCCACCGACTTCGTGCCTTCGGCAAGGATCGGGTTTTCGAACACGCCCATAGGCCCGTTCCAAATAACCGACTTCGCGGAAGATACAACCGCTTTGAATTGTTCTCTCGTTTTAGGACCGATATCAAGCCCCATCGTATCCGCGGGGATAGCGTTGGAAGGAACGACGATCGTATCGATAGGAGCGTCGATCGGGTTAGGGAAAGATTTTGCCGCAACGGTATCTACGGGAAGAACAAGGTTCTTGCCGAGTGCCTTTGCTTTAGCGATCATTTCTTTGCAGTATTCGATCTTTTCGTCGTCTACGAGCGAAGTACCGATTTCGCCGCCTTGTGCTTTAATAAAGGTA
>JAFTHR010000034.1 GCA_017457345.1 Clostridia bacterium
AACCGAATACACATTCTTTTAAATAACGCAACAAACAGGGCAAAACTGAGAAGTTAAGCCCTGTTATTTAAATGGAGTTATAATTCAAAGGTGATTGTTTGTTTAACGCCGTCTTTTTCAAGTTCAACGGTGACGGAAACGTAGGTTTTATTCTTTTCGTCCATAGTGAAGTTTTTAATTTCGTACGTATACGTGTTTCCGTGTTCGTCGGTTGCCGTGCCTTGACCGTCGAAGGTATAGTCAACGTCGTTATAAGTTAAAGTGGTTTTAAAAAGAGCGTCTATTTCGATTAATCGGAAATACTGTTCGCCGTTCGTATAGGCGAGCGGGTCGCTCGAATCTACCCATTGCACAACGTAGTTGTAGTACTTGTTGTTCAATGCTTGCATAGCGTAAAGGATAATGTCGTTATCAGGAGTGATTAAATAGTTGTAATACACGGCGGTATCGCGGTGCTTAATAACCGCGCAACCGGGCTGGTAATTACTATTAGACATACCGTCGAACGAAAGGGTGAGTTCAAAAGGTCCGGAGATCTTTTTCCAGTCGCCAAACAAATCGTCTACGCGCGCACAAATCGTGAAAGAACCTGCGTAAATAGCGGGATAGAGAGAAACGGCAAGCCCTTCGTATTCAAGTGCAAGAAGATACAAGTCTGAGTTGTTATGCTTGAATTTCAACGTGTATTCGTCGATTTGTTCGAATACGACGTTGGTGTTTTTATACACGCCGGTAATCGTGCCGTTCAAATCCCGTCCGCTTACGGTGAACGTTTCAAAGGATTCGCTCATTGCCCAAGTGCCCGTAAACGCCGTGTAGATTTTCAGTTCAACCGTATTATCGGTAGAGAAGCGGTACACGCTGCCGTCCTTTACAATAGAATAAGCAACGGTATTAGGCGTGCTAGGCAAGGATACGTCCACGTTTTCGCCGTTGATTGCGTACAGGAAAGTTTGTACCGTTTTGCCGTTACGAACGGTCATTGTGCCTTTGCTTGCAAGGTTGCCGCGCCCGTCGAAGGAATAAATTGCGCCGTTTTGGCTGATAAGTTCAATTTCGGCAAAATCGTCTTTTCTTTCCAAAACAACGTCGCTTACGCCGCCCGAAACGGTTGCCTTGCCCGTGCTAAGATCAAAGGTAAGGGTATATTCAATCCCTTCGTAGGTGAAGGACGCCGCAAGAGAAGTGGGATCTTCTAAGGCATAGGGAACTTTTACTTCTTCGTTATCGATAAAAAGGGTTAATTCGCCGGAGAGTGCCACCGAGTTTTGTTCGGCGGTGTAGATAGTGTTGTACGCACCGAACCCGTTAAAGGAAACGATTTCAAAAATCGGGTTGTTTGAAATCCATTCACCAAAGTATTCGTCGTAGCGGAACATACGGAGCACGGTGTCGTCGCGTAAGTTGTCTTGCAAGTTAAACTCTACAATTAAGTTATCGTTCAACTCGTCGAACGTGAAGGTTAAGAACACGTCGCCGTTCAAGTACACGCTTACAAGTTCGCTATCTAATTCCGCCACGTAGGTAATCGGTTGGTTTTTGTTATCATACAAAAGCGAACCTTCGCCGT
>JAFTHR010000035.1 GCA_017457345.1 Clostridia bacterium
GCTCGCGTCCATCTATTTAAAAACGGAGTATTGCAAGCGCCCCGAATACCAGTATATCCGCTCCCATTTCACCAGTCATAACATAGAGTATCAAGGGAAGTATTCTTTGGATATTTTAGGGGATTTGTTTGGAATTCACGACGATTATCGTTCGATTGTGGAATACGGCAACTGCATCAACTTAATGAAAGGTGCCATTGAGTGCTCGGAGAAATTCTCGACCGTGAGCCCCACGTATGCAAACGAAATTAAATCGGCGCAATTTGCGCACGGCTTAGAAGATATTATTCGCCGCAACGAAAACAAACTTTGCGGGATTTTAAACGGGATTGACGTCAATTCCTACAACCCTGCAACGGATAAAGCGTTGTTTGCAAACTACACGCCTGAAAATATGGAGAATAAGGCGATTTGTAAAGCGGAACTTCAAAAAATGCTCGGTTTACCGCAAAAAGACGTGCCGATCATCTCTATGATTACCCGTCTTGTATCGCACAAGGGGATCGACCTTGTGAAAACGGTGATTGAAGACGTTTTGCACGAAGACGTTCAATTTATATTGCTTGGCACGGGTGATTTTGCTTACGAAACGTATTTTAAGGATTTAGGGCGGCGTTATCACAACAAGATTTCCGCGAATATCATTTTCAACGGTGATTTATCGAGAAAGATCTATTCGGGATCGGATATCTTTTTAATGCCTTCTATGAGCGAACCTTGCGGGTTATCGCAAATGATCGCATCCAGATATGCAACCGTACCCGTAGTAAGAGAAACGGGCGGCTTATACGATAGCATCAAACCGTTCGGTGCAGGCGGCAACGGATTTACGTTCGCGTCCACGAACCCGTACGATATGTTATACGTTATTAACGAAGCGTTGTCTACGTATAAAAATAAAGAAGTTTGGCAAGCCTTAATGAAAAAGGCGGCAACTACAGACTTCTCGTGGCAGCGTTCGGCAGAGGACTATAAAGTCCTGTATCAACAAACGATTTCGCTTTAATTTTCAGCGCAATCTACCAAACGAAAAATCTTTTTAGGAGAACGAATTATATGGCAACCAAAAAACAAACCACGAAAACCGTAAAGTCCGTTAAAGCGGTGAAAGAACCCGTGGACAACTCGCTTCATCTCACGGCGGCAGAAGCAAAAGGAATGATCGATGGGAAACTTTCGAGATATTTCGGCGTAGCGCCTACGGAGGCAAAGAAAGAACAAATTTATAAAGCGGTAGTAATGAGCATTCGCGACATTATGCTTGAAAAACGTCATCGTTTCCACTTGACCACGAAGGCGAACAAAGCAAAGCGCGTGTACTACCTTTGCATGGAATTCTTAATGGGTAGATCGCTGAAGAACAGCGTGTATAACTTAGGGGTTAAAGAAGCGTTTGAACAAGCGCTTAAAGAATACTCCGTGGAACTTCCCGAATTATATGAACTTGAACCGGATGCAGGTCTTGGCAACGGTGGTCTTGGCAGACTTGCCGCTTGCTTCTTAGACGGGCTTGCTACCTGCGACTATCCCGCAATGGGTTTTTCGATCCGTTACGACTACGGTTTATTCAAACAAAAAATCGTTGAAGGTTGGCAAACGGAACTTCCGGACGTGTGGCTTCCCGGCGGTGACACTTGGTTAACCCAACGCAGCGATAAGATCTTTACCGTAAAATTTGATGGTTACGTAGAAGAAAAGTGGACCGATCACGGTATGGAAACGGTATATAAAGACGCGAAAGAAGTGCAAGCCGTTGCTTACGATATGATGGTGTCGGGCTACGATAGCAAAGCCGTTTCCGTCCTTCGTTTATGGAAGGCGAGAGCGGTGCAAAACTTCGATATGAAACTCTTCTCGCAAGGGGATTATAACGCCGTTATGCAAGCGGATAACGACGCGGAATTGATTTCCAAAGTATTGTATCCTGCCGATAACCACGCAGAAGGTAAATCCCTTCGTTTAAAACAACAGTATTTCCTTGTATCGGCATCCCTTCAAAACATTTTAAGCGACCATAAGAGAAGATACGGCTCGCTCAAATTATTGCCGAAAATGGCGGCAATCCACTTGAACGATACCCACCCCGCGCTTGCAATCCCCGAACTTATGAGATTGCTTATCGACGAAAACGGTATGTCGTGGGAAGAAGCGTGGGATATCACCACGAAGGTATGCGCATACACCAACCACACGGTACTTGCCGAAGCACTTGAAACGTGGCCGGAAGATTTGATTGCAAGAAGACTCCCGCGTATTTATACGATTTTAAAGGAAATAAACCGTCGTTTTTGCGAAGATTTATGGAAGAAATTCCCTGGAGAATGGGATAAAATTTCCCGTATGGCAATTATGTCATACAAC
>JAFTHR010000036.1 GCA_017457345.1 Clostridia bacterium
ATCGTTCCACTTAAAGTTCTTATAGTAATTCACGTGGTAGCGGTGCATTTCTTCCACGAGTAGGCTGAACTTGCCAACCGTTTTGTGCTTCGGGAACACGTCGAAATACTCTCCCTTATAATAGAAGTTAAAGAAACTAGAATCAACTTCGGTGATTAAGGTATACAAATTTTTATAAGGAACGTCGAATTCATACGGTTCGCCGTGGCGCGTGCCCCTATAATGTAAGCCCTTGTGGTCGATACTGATTTTTCCTGCGCCAACGATAAAACTCGTTTTATTATCGCCAACTAGTTTATATTCGTCTAAGTTCCCGATCTCGCATTCGTCTTCAAAGCAGTAGTCGGGATTTTCACGAATTTCTTTAATGATGTCCATACGCTCCTGTTCAACCCAGTCGAACGGAGAAGCGGGGATAACGGCGTTTTCGAACGGATGGAACTGATAATAATCGTCCATGGTAGCCCCGTTTCCGCAATTTGAGCAGGTGATTTTATCCCCTTCGCCCGTCATAGTGAACTCCTTGCCGCATTTCGGGCACTTATAACAGAAGTCTTCTAAGCGGTGGCAAATTCTGCCGTGCGTTTCCCACTTGATTTTCTTTTCAGCGTTCCACGCATATTCGTTGCGGCGGAATTTTTCGTTGATGATATCGTCCATTTCTTCCACGGAAAGTCTTTCCACGTCTTCCTTCGAAAAGAGTAAGGACATAGTAGCGTGCGTTTCCCCATAGCGTTCGTCTAAGCAAACTTTGGTGTTTTGTAAGTACTGACCTTCCAAGTAGCATAAGTACACGGGCACTTTGAAATGTTTAAACATTTTGCTCGTGCCTGGCACGATCGGTTTGTTTCCACCGTAGTCGCTTGCTAACCCTTCGGGTGAGAAGGTGACGCAACCGCCTTTTTTAATAACTTCGCTAATGCCGCGGATAGAGAGTTTATCGGCGGAGTAGTTCTTTTTAGGGATAACCTTGTTTAAGCCGAAAACGAAAGAGAATTTTTTGCGGTAAAATTCGCTGCAACCAGCAAGCATATTCGTAATTCTAGGATACGTTGCGCCGCACACGTACACGTGGTCAATTCTCGATAAATGGTTAAAAATTACGAAACAAGGGCCGTCGCAATCGTTCACGTCGTCGATAATATGAAAGTTCGGTTTATACTTTCTACCAACAATATCTACCATAATCAGTTTGTAGATAGCCGCAATGATTCTAGGCGCAGGGCGATACTTTCTTTTAGAGAGTTTTTGTGAAATCGTCAGTTTTTTTGCCATAAAATAATTCCTTTGTATGTTTTTGTTTTTTTATTTTAACATTTTTTAACGAAAAAAGCAATAGTATAGCAAAAATTTTTTCGTTCTATAAGAAGAGACGGTTTTTTTTCAAGTTTTAAGGAAAAGCGTGGCATTTTTCATAAAAACGAACAAAAGGTGAAATAATTTTTTTATAATTTTCAAAAAATACCCCTTTCATATAATTGTGAAATCCAAATAAATTTGTTATAATATAAGTAAGGAAGCGGGAGAAAAAGCCCTGCGGAAAGAAAAACGTAATTTTTATGAAAGAGGTTTATAAAATGGAAAAGATCTACACGGGTAAAACTAAAGACGTTTACAAACTTGAAAACGGCAACGTATTGTTGAAGTTCAAAGACGATTGCACCGGGAAAGACGGCGTGTTCGATCCGGGTGAAAACACCGTTGGGCTTACGATTGAAGGGATCGGTAAAGCGAACTTAAAATCTTCCGTATACTACTTCGAATTATTAAAAAAAGCAGGGATCAAAACGCACTACGTTTCGGCGGATATCGAAAACGCAACAATGGAAGTTTTGCCCGCTAAAGTATTCGGCCACGGTTTAGAAGTAATCTGCCGTTTGGTAGCAACGGGCAGTTTTATCCGCAGATACGGCGAATACATTGAAAACGGCACGCCCCTTGAAGGTGGCTACGTAGAATGCACCTTTAAAAACGACGCGAAGGGCGATCCCCTTGTCACGGCGGAAGGGCTTGCGGCGCTCGGCGTAATGAGCATGGAAATGTTCAACTCTATGAAAGAACAAACGTTGAAAATCACGAAAGTGGTGGCAGACGACTTAAAGTCTATCGGCTTAGACCTTTGGGACATCAAGTTTGAATTCGGCTACAACAACGGCGAAGTAATTTTAAT